>NC_010001.1:0-15000 GCF_000018685.1 Lachnoclostridium phytofermentans ISDg
TGCTGCGTCTTTTGTCGTAAGAATAACCTCTTATGGTAATTATAATATATACAGAGAAGGGCACGGGTTTTACTATGAAAAGCTTGATTCAAGAAAAATGGAATGAAATTTTGGAGTTTTTAAAAATCGAATATAATGTTACAGAGGTTTCCTATAAAACTTGGCTTCTTCCTCTCAAAGTATATGATGTTAAGGATAATGTAATTAAGCTTTCTGTAGATGATACAAAAATCGGTGCGAATAGCCTGGATTTTATTAAGAATAAATACAGTCAATTTTTAAAAACTGCTATTGCAGAAGTGATTAATCAAGATTTTGAAATTGAATTTGTGCTTCTTAGTCAAACGAAAGCGGAAGAGAAAGTGCAAACGCAAGCTCCGAATAAAATAAAAAATGAAAGCTTATCTTACTTAAATCCTCGTTACACGTTTGACACATTTGTCGTTGGTGCGAATAACAATCTGGCTCATGCAGCATCTTTGGCTGTTGCAGAATCGCCGGCAGAAATTTATAATCCACTATTTATTTATGGTGGCGTAGGTCTTGGGAAAACTCACTTAATGCATTCCATTGCTCACTATATACTAGAGCAAAATCCGAATTCCAAAGTACTCTATGTAACGAGTGAAAAATTTACGAATGAGCTAATTGAATCCATTCGTAATGCAGATACTACTCCAACGGAATTTCGTGAAAAATATCGTAACATTGATGTTTTATTAATCGATGATATTCAATTTATTATTGGAAAAGAAAGAACTCAAGAGGAGTTTTTCCATACATTTAATACCTTACATGAATCAAAAAAACAGATCATTATTTCTTCCGATAAACCTCCAAAGGATATTTTAACATTGGAAGAACGTTTGAGATCCCGTTTCGAATGGGGTCTTACAGTAGATATTCAATCTCCAGATTACGAAACCAGAATGGCAATTCTTAAGAAAAAAGAAGAACTTGATTGCCTAACAATTGATGATGAAGTAATGAAATACATTGCTTCTAATATTAAGTCAAATATTCGAGAACTTGAGGGAGCATTAACTAAAATCGTTGCTCTTTCTAGGTTAAAGAAGAAAGAAGTTGACGTTATCCTTGCAGAAGAAGCTCTCAAAGATTTAATCTCACCTGATAATAAAAAGACGGTAACACTTGATCTTATTATTGAGGTTGTTTCAGAGCATTTTACTACATCAACTTCTGAAATTTATTCAGATAATCGCAGTAGAAATATTGCTTATCCTAGACAAATTGCGATGTACCTTTGCCGCAAATTGACTTCTCTTTCCCTAACAGACATTGGTAAGATGATGGGGAATCGAGATCACTCTACCGTGTTACATGGATGTAATAAAGTAGAAAAAGATATTAAGAAGGATCCTTCCTTCCAGAATACGATTGATGTATTAATTAAAAAAATCAATCCTACTCCATAATATCTTTCTTGATATAAAGTGAGGCGGTTTTCTGACTCACTTTATGTTTCATTGATATCAAGTCATTGTTAATTATTTTCTTGGTCTCACTTTAATAGACCTTTAGTTTTTATACCCTTTTTTCTAAATTGTTTATAATTCTAAGAAACTTTTAAAATGTTATCCACATTCACTCGTTTAAATGATGTTATTTTCATGTTTAAAGGCTATTGATAACTTAATAATCGTTCTTAGCATGTTAATAAAAATTAAAAATTGGTTCTAAACTATTCACATGGTTATTCTTTCTTGTAAGACTTTCGCAGTAAGGGTTTGAGGTACTTATACACTTCCTAACACCCCCTACTACGATTACTAATAAATCTATTAATTATTTATATATGAAAAATCGCTGAAGGGAGTTATGCACAAAATGAAAATCGCTTGCCAAAAGAATGAATTGTTAAACAGTGTCAATATTGCTTTGAAAGCAGTTTCTTCAAAATCGACAATGCCTATTTTAGAATGTATCGTTATTGAAGTTCAAAATGATACGATTAAATTAATTTCGAATGATATGGAAATTGGTATCGAAACTATTGTAAAAGGTTCCATAATTTCTAATGGTTCTGTTGCAATTAATGCTAAAGTTTTTTCTGAAATAATAAGAAAACTACCGGATAATGAAGTAAATGTTGAAACAGATGAAAAGTTTATGACAACCATTACCTGTGAAAAAGCTAAATTTACAATAGCGGGAAAATCTGCAGAAGAATTTCCTATGTTGCCAACCATCGAAAAGAAGGAAGCAATTGAATTATCACAGTTTACACTAAAAGAAGTTATACGCCAGACTGTTTTTTCTATTTCGGATAACGAAAGTAATAAAATTATGACAGGTGAACTTTTTGAGATAAATGGCAATGAACTTAGAGTTGTTTCACTGGATGGTCATCGTATTTCGATACGTAAAGTCGAACTTAAAAACTCCTATGCTCCGAAGAAAATTCTTGTTCCAGGAAAAACACTACAAGAAGTAAGTAAAATTTTATCCGGAGAAATCTCAGATGAAGTATTCATTTACTATACAGATCGCCATGTTTTATTTGTATTTGATGATACTTTAGTACTTTCAAGATTAATTGAAGGTGAGTATTACAAAATTGATCAAATGCTTTCCGGAGACTATGAAACAAAAGTTAAAATTAATAAAAAAGAATTCTTAAGTTGTATAGATAGAGCGACTTTGTTAATTAAAGAAACCGAGAAAAAGCCAATTATTGTTGGCATTGAAGATAAAAAATTAGAATTAAAAATCAATACCTCCATTGGAACAATGGATGAAGATATTGATATTGAAAAAGAGGGAAAAGATATACTAATTGGGTTTAATCCTAAGTTTTTAATTGATGCACTCCGTGTAATTGATGATGAAGAGGTAGAGATTTACCTCATTAATCCAAAGGCACCATGTTTCATAAAAGATAAAGAGGAATCTTATATTTACTTGATTCTTCCGGTAAGTTTTAATGCAGCACAATACTAGATAAGTTAAAAAATTAATGTTAATAAAATCTTAGATGACTATGTTTTTGTTAACGAAAAATCATGAAAAATCTAGAACTTTTATCTGTATTTCATGATGATATTTTAGCGCGATACAGCACGCAGATTGGTTGATATATGGAAAAAATTATATTAAGAGAAGAATTTATAAAATTAGGACAAGCTTTAAAAGCTGCCGGACTTGTTGATTCTGGAGTCGAAGCGAAAGATGTTATTACCGAAGGACTTGTTAAAGTGAATGGAGTTGTAGAATATCAAAGAGGAAAAAAAATTCATGGTGGTGACTCTATTGAGTTTAACAATGAAATCGTTCAAATCGTCGATCATGAATAAATCATCTAACTAAATTCATCTTCACGTTTTGTGAAGTCTCTAATATCACCTCTATGTATGAATATGTATTTTTATGCATAGAGGTGAATATTGAATTTCCAATTATAATTTATAAAAAGTTTAGAATTTAATAAAATTGTCGATGCTTTAAAAAAATTATGCTTTTTGCTGGCATTCTACTTGCATTATAGTGTATAATGAGAGATAGGGATTTTTGCCTGATAGAATTTTTTAAATAAATAGGGCAAAATGATAGTGCTGGACTTATCCAGATAAAGCATCGTGAGCAATGTGAAATCAAATAATTTACACATCAAATTTATTTTTGGCAGTATCAAAACTGTTTGTTGATTTTTTATCACAAGGAATTGATAGTGTGCTTTTTCTTGTATACATGTAAAATCCTAATCTCTAATTAAAACATTTCTAAAAAAAATCTTATCAAAAAAAACCATGTACAAAAAGCGTGTAAACACGCTTGGGTTTTCTTGCTCGATTTTTTAGAGGTTTTATAATTGAGATAGTATTTAAAATGATTAGATAGTTGGTGCAGGGATGATTGTAAAGTCTCTTGAATTGAGTAATTTTAGAAATTATGAGAACTTATCTTTGGAGTTTTCTCCATCGACTAATATTTTGTATGGAGACAATGCTCAGGGAAAGACAAACATACTTGAAGCAGTGTTTCTTTGTGCTACCACAAAGTCACATAAAGGAAGTAAGGACAGAGAAATTATTAAACTACAGTCAGAAGAAGCACATATTCGCATGAGGATAAATCGGGATGATGTGGATCATCGGCTTGATATGCACTTAAAAAAAAATAAACCCAAAGGTGTTGCTATTGATGGAATTCCGATTAAACGATCTTCTGAATTATTCGGTATCATTAATGTTGTATTTTTTTCTCCGGAGGATTTATCCATAATTAAAAATGGACCTAGCGAACGTAGACGGTTTATTGACATGGAACTTTGTCAATTAAGTAAGTTATATCTACACAATCTGATAAATTACAACAAAGTTTTAAATCAAAGAAACAATTTATTAAAGCAAATAGGTTTTAACAAAAGTTTATTGGATACGCTTTATGTGTGGGATCAGCAATTAATTCATTTTGGGTCTGCATTGATTAAAGAGAGAGATGCCTTTATGAAAAGCATGAATGAACTTATTATTGCACTACATAAAAAACTTAGCGATGGAAAAGAAGAATTAGAGATCGTTTATGAAGCAAGTGTAGCAGAAAGTGAGTTTGAAAATAAACTTAAAAAGAGTATGGAACGTGATATAGCCTTAAAGGTAACAAACGTAGGACCTCATCGGGATGACCTTAGTTTTCTAATCAATGGTCAGGATGTCAGAAAGTATGGATCACAAGGGCAGCAAAGAACTGCTGCATTATCTTTAAAGCTTGCGGAAATAGAATTAGTAAAACAGGTAACGAAAGATAAACCAATTCTACTGTTAGATGATGTATTGTCCGAACTAGATAGAAAAAGGCAAAATCAGTTATTAGATAGCATTGTTGGAATTCAAACTATAGTAACCTGTACCGGTCTTGAAGAATTTGTGAATAACAGAATAGAGACGGATCGAATTTATAAGGTTATTCAAGGAACTGTTGAAAAGGGATAAAACATTTAATGCATAAATTGCAGGAGGCTAGATATGAGTAAGGATTACGGAGCTGACCAAATACAAATTTTAGAGGGATTAGAAGCGGTAAGAAAGCGACCAGGTATGTACATTGGAAGTACTTCTAGTAGGGGTCTCCATCACCTAGTTTATGAAATCGTGGATAATGCTGTCGATGAGGCTTTGGCTGGATATTGTAATACCATCGACGTATCTATTAATCCAGACAATTCTATTACTGTTATTGACAATGGTAGAGGTATACCTGTTGAAACAAACAAGAAAAAAGGAATTTCCACAGTAGAGGTTGTATTTACCATACTTCATGCCGGCGGAAAGTTTGGCGGTGGAGGATACAAGGTATCCGGAGGATTACATGGCGTAGGAGCATCTGTAGTTAATGCACTTTCCGAGTGGTTAGAGGTAACAGTAGAACTTGAAGGAAAGATGTATAAACAAAGATATGAATGCGGTAAGGTGATAGAGCCATTACGTGTTGTTGGAGAATCTGACCGTACAGGAACAACGGTATCATTTTTACCAGATCGAAGTATTTTTGAAGAAACCGTTTATGATTATGATATTTTAAAACAACGTCTACGTGAGATGGCATTTTTAACAAAAGGCCTTAAAATTATTTTAAGAGACTTAAGAACTTCCGAGGAAGAAGGAAATACTGAGCCAAATGTGAAAGAATTTCACTATGAAGGCGGTATTAAGGAGTATGTTCAGTACCTAAATAAACATAAATCCAATCTTTATCCTGAGATAATTTACTGCGAAGGAACAAGAGATAGTGTATATGTTGAAGTTGCAATGCAACATAATGACTCTTATTCAGAAAGTTGTTATAGCTTTGTAAATAATATTACGACACCAGAAGGTGGTACTCATTATACTGGTTTTAAAAATGCCATAACGAAAACCTTTAATGACTTCGCAAGACAAATGAAGTTCTTAAAGGATAACGAGACTAATTTATCTGGTGAAGATATCAGGGAAGGACTCACTGCGATTATTAGTATCAAACTTCCAGATCCACAATTTGAAGGACAAACAAAGCAAAAACTTGGAAACAGTGAAGCAAGAGCAGCTGTTGACAGCGTTGTAAGTGAGCAGTTAACGTATTTTCTAGAGCAGAATCCTTCGGTTGCTAAGATAATCTTAGAAAAAGCAGTACTTGCACAAAGAGCAAGAGATGCTGCGCGTAAGGCTAGAGATTTAACTCGTAGAAAGACTGCACTAGAAGGAATGAGTTTACCTGGAAAATTAGCAGACTGTTCGGATAAAGATCCAAAGAACTGCGAAATTTATATAGTTGAGGGTGATTCCGCGGGTGGTTCAGCAAAGACAGCAAGATCTCGTGCTACGCAAGCTATCCTTCCGCTTAGAGGAAAAATATTAAATGTTGAAAAATCAAGACTCGATAAAATATTGGTTAACAACGAAATTAAAGCCATGATTACTGCGTTTGGTACTGGTATTTCTGATGATTTCGATATCTCAAAGCTCCGTTATCATAAGATTATTATTATGACCGATGCCGATGTTGATGGTGCCCATATCAGTACTCTATTATTAACGTTCCTCTATCGTTTTATGCCAGAATTAATTCGTGATGGATATGTTTACCTTGCCCAACCACCGCTTTATAAAGTCGAGAAAAGCAAGCAGGTTTGGTATGCTTATTCAGACGAAGACTTAAACAACATTTTATTGCAGATTGGACGAGATCAAAACAATAAGATTCAACGTTATAAAGGTTTAGGTGAAATGGATGCAGAACAGCTGTGGGAAACAACAATGGATCCTGAGAGAAGAGTTTTACTTCGAGTAAAGATGGATGAAGAAAATTCTTCTGAAATTGACTTAACGTTTACTACCTTGATGGGTGATAACGTAGAACCTAGACGTGAATTTATTGAAGCAAATGCAAAATATGTTAAGAACTTAGATATCTAAGTTACGGAGGAATTAGAATGGACGAGAATATCTTTGATAAGGTGCATGATGTCGACCTTAAAAAGACAATGGAAACCTCCTATATCGAGTATGCCATGTCGGTTATTGCAGCCAGAGCCCTTCCGGATGTAAGAGATGGATTAAAACCGGTACAGAGAAGAATTTTATACGCTATGATAGAGTTAAATAACGGTCCTGACAAGCCACACCGTAAGTGTGCGCGTATTGTCGGTGATACGATGGGTAAATATCACCCTCATGGTGATAGCTCTATCTACGGCGCATTAGTAAATTTAGCACAGGAATGGTCAACCAGATATCCATTAGTGGATGGTCACGGTAACTTCGGTTCCGTGGATGGTGACGGTGCTGCTGCCATGCGTTACACCGAAGCTAGATTAAGTAAAATCTCCATGGAGATGTTGTCTGATATTAATAAAGACACCGTTGATTTTGCTCCAAACTTCGATGAAACAGAAAAAGAACCATTGGTTCTTCCAGCAAGATATCCGAATCTTTTGGTAAATGGAACGTCTGGTATTGCGGTAGGTATGGCAACCAATATCCCTCCTCACAACATGAGAGAGATCATAGGTGCAGTAGTTCGCATTATTGATAATAAAATTGAGGAAAAGGAAACAACGATTGAAGAATTATTAGAAATCGTTAAGGGACCGGATTTTCCTACTGGTGCAATGATACTTGGTACAAGAGGGATTGAAGAAGCATATCGTACTGGACGAGGAAAGATTCGTGTACGTGCGGTAACAAATATTGAGCCAATGGCAAACGGTAAAAACCGTATTATTGTTACGGAATTACCTTACATGGTAAATAAAGCTCGTTTGATTGAAAAAATTGCAGAGCTAGTACGTGATAAAAAGATTGATGGAATTACGGAACTTCGTGATGAATCTGACAGAGAAGGTATGAGAATTTGTATTGAACTTCGTCGTGATGTGAATGCAAATGTAATCTTAAATCAATTATATAAACATACTCAGTTACAAGATACCTTTGGTGTGATTATGCTTGCTTTAGTAAATAATCAGCCAAAAGTACTTACACTTCTTGAAATGTTGAGTTATTACTTAAAGCATCAAGAAGAAGTTGTAACGAGAAGAATTACTTATGATTTAAACAAGGCAAAAGAAAGAGCGCATATTTTAGAGGGATTATTAAAAGCACTGGATTTTATTGATGAGGTTATTAATATTATACGTGCCTCAAAAAATGGTGCTATGGCAAAAGAACGATTAATCGAGAGATTTGAGTTTGATGATATTCAGGCGCAAGCAATTATTGATATGAGACTTCGTGCGTTAACAGGTTTGGAACGCGAGAAGCTTCAGGATGAATTTGCTGAGCTTCAGAGAAGAATTGCTGAATTTGAAGCAATCTTAGCAGATGAGAAATTATTGCTTGGTGTCATCAAAGGAGAAATCCAGGTTATTAATGATAAATTCGGAGATGAAAGAAGAACTTCCATCGGATTTGATGAGTTTGATATTTCCATGGAAGATTTAATTCCAGATGAAAATACCGTAATTGCAATGACACGCTTAGGTTATATCAAGAGAATGACTATTGATAACTTTAAGAGTCAGCATCGTGGCGGCAAAGGAATTAAGGGTATGCAGACCATTGACGAAGACTTTATTGAAGACTTATTCATGACTACAACCCACCACTATATTATGTTCTTTACCAACAAAGGTAGAGTATATCGATTAAAGGCATACGAAATTCCGGAGTCCTCAAGAACAGCCAGAGGAACAGCTATCGTAAATCTTCTACAATTGTTACCAGAGGAAAGAATTACAGCGATTATTGCTTTAAAAGAATATAAAGACAATCGTTATCTGTTTATGGCTACAAAAGATGGTATTGTGAAAAAGACTAAGATTAAAGAATATCAAAATATTCGAAAGACCGGTCTTCAAGCAATTAATCTAAGAGAAGATGACGAATTAATTGAAGTTAAGACAACCAACAGTCAAAAAGATATTGTCCTAGTAACTAAAAACGGTATGTGTATCCGTTTCCATGAGAAAGATGTACGTAATACTGGTAGAGCATCTATGGGTGTTATTGGTATGAATTTAACTAATGGGGACGAAGTAGTTGCAATGCAGATTCACACTCAAGGTAAGTATTTACTTACAGTTTCAGAATATGGCTTAGGTAAACTAACTGACCTTGATGAATTTACTCCACAAAGACGTGGTGGTAAAGGTGTGAAATGCTACAAGATTACCGAGAAGACTGGAAATGTAGTAGGAGCGAAAGCTGTAAACGAAGAACATGAGGTAATGATAATAACCAATGAAGGTATCATCATTCGCCTTGAAGTAAACGGTATTAGCATCCTTGGTAGAATAACTTCTGGTGTTAAGTTAATTAATATTGATGCGGGTAAGGATATTAGAGTTGCTAGCTTAGCGAAAGTTAAAGAAAGTAGTATGAATTCAGAAGAAGATGTTCTAAAAAAATTGGAGGAAGAACTAAAAGAAGAAAATGTAGTAATACCTCCAGAAGATGATCAAGAAGAGGAAGAGTATTCTGAAGAGGATGACTCCTTCGAAGGAGATAATTCCCTAGAGGAAGAAGATCTTATGGATGATACGAAAGACCTTGAGGAATTAGTATCACGTGCTCTTAAGGATCAAGAAGAACAGGAAGATCAAGAAAAACAAGAAGAAGATCAAGAAGATTAAGAAAAAGAGTAAATACTGGTATTCGGATAAAACATAAAGTAATATGATTTTCCGATATTTTAGAAATTCGTAGTCCTTTGGTAATCCCTATGGACTACGAATTTTCTAAAATTATTTAGAGATAAAAGTTGATATTTTCAATAAGAATTCGTGATAAAGAAAAATCGTTTAGCGTACTTTTTTTGTTCACAAGAAGATTTATTGGATTCCTAACTCATCTTGTATATATAAATGGACCGTTGTTATTTCAAGGTACGATAGTATCGGAATTGAGGTTTTATGAGAATAGTACATACGAATGCTATTACAAAGGCAATAAAAGAAATGTGCATTGAAGCAAATTTGCATCTGACAGAGGATGTTACGAATAGACTAAAGAAAGCAAGCCTCATGGAAAACTCAGACCTTGGAAAAAAGATTTTAGGTCAATTAAAGGAAAACTTAGAGATTGCACAAAAAGACCTCATTCCCATATGTCAAGATACAGGAATGGCAGTAGTATTTATTTCAATTGGTCAGGATGTACATCTAGAAGGAGATTATCTAGAGACTGCTATCAATGAAGGGATAAGACAAGGCTACGAGGAAGGATATCTTAGGAAATCTGTGGTAAACGATCCGCTACTTCGAGAAAATACAAAAGATAACACACCAGGAATTATCCACTATAGTATTATCCCAGGAGAAGATATTGAAATAACAGTTGCTCCAAAAGGATTTGGTAGTGAAAATATGAGCCGTGTTGTTATGCTCAAACCGTCCGATGGGGAAGAAGGAATCAAAAAAGCAGTATTAGAAACCGTAAAGCTCGCTGGTCCTAATGCATGCCCTCCTATGGTGATTGGAGTAGGAATCGGCGGAACATTTGAAAAATGTGCGATTCTAGCAAAAAAAGCATTAACAAGAAACTTAGAGGAAAGTTCGAAAGAAGAACATATAAAACGATTAGAACAAGAGCTTCTAAAAGAAATTAATCAGACAGGTATCGGACCTGGTGGTCTGGGAGGAAATACCACTGCTCTGGGTGTTAATATTGAAATTTATCCAACTCATATTGCAGGACTTCCTCTTGCTATTAATATCTGTTGTCATGTGAATCGCCATGTGAAAAGAGTACTGTAGATAAGGGAATAAGGTTGTTTGTATGCGTGTTAAAGTAAGCAGATGGGGGTAACATGGATAAGTATATTACGACGCCGATAGATTCATCTAAAGTGGTAGGACTAAAAGCAGGTGATTATGTATACCTGTCAGGAAAAATATATACTGCGAGGGATGCTGCTCATAAAAGAATGTTCGAGGCGTTACAACAGAATAAGGAATTACCTTTTGATATGACTAATCAAGTTATTTATTATCTTGGTCCTACTCCAGCAAGAGAGGGACAGGTAATAGGTTCTGCAGGCCCAACTACAAGTAGCAGAATGGATAAGTATACCCCTACTCTTCTTGATTTAGGTTTAAAAGGAATGATTGGTAAAGGAAAAAGAAATGAAGATGTAATCGCTTCCATGGTAAGGAATAAAGCTGTATATTTTGCTGCTGTTGGGGGAGCAGGTGCCTTACTCTCAAAGTGTATTAAATCATCTAAGGTAATTGCCTATGAGGATTTAGGCACAGAAGCTATTCGTGAATTATGGGTTGAAAATTTACCCGTGATTGTAGTTATTGACTCGAATGGTAATAATTTCTATGAATTACAAATGAATTCGATAAATTCATAGTGAAATAATAGGAATTGTATTGACTTTGTATTGATTTTATGATAATTATTAATCGTAGAAAGGAAAGGCGGAGAAGATATGAAGATTTCAACGAAAGGACGATATGCGCTTCGTCTGATGTTAGATTTAGCTATTAACAATACTGGTGAATTTATTACAATTAAGAGCATTGCCGGGAGACAGGAAATTTCTGATAAGTACCTAGAACAGATTATAACCCTGTTAAGCAGAGCTGGATATGTGAAAAGTTCAAGAGGAGCCCAAGGTGGTTATCGGTTAACAAAAGAACCAAAAGAGTATACAGTTGGTATGATATTAAAATTAATTGAAGGAAGTCTTGCGCCAGTATCCTGTGTAGAAGAGGAAGATAACGATTGTAATCGATATGGTTCCTGCGCAACTTTATTTGTTTATCAGAAGATAAATGAGGCAGTAAATAATGTAGTTGATAATATTACGTTAGAGGATTTAGTGGAACGCCATCGAGAACTTGGTGAAAATAACTATGTAATATAAAGTGAATTAGAATAGCCTTCAAGGGAGTATGCCTTATTGAAAGATAAGGTATACTCCTTTTCATATAATTCAAAATATTAAAAATTAATTCAGACAGATTTTAACTTCTATGAAATATAAATTGAATTATCATTAAAAAATTAAACGATAAAATTAAAAGTGTTAGAGTAGTGAATTATTTATCGCATATCCAAACATTTATTATAGTATCTGAATTAGTATATTGTTTAAGACATACATTATATCAAAGAAAATCGTTTTGATTAAAATTAAACATGTATTCATGAAATATATTCTTTAATTTTAAGAAATCATATTGACAAATTTTGAGAGTAAGAATATAATAACATTAATTCATACTAAGTCTATATGAATATATAGATAAGAAAAATTATTATTTAAAAGAGATTGATAAAGTACATAAGAATACAGGGGTAGCTAAATAATAAAAAGAGAAAGGGAGTATTATAGTATGAGTGAGCAAAAAAGGAATTTGAAGTTTGAGACATTACAGTTACATGTTGGTCAGGAGAATGCAGATATAGCAACGGATGCAAGAGCGGTTCCTATCTATCAAACAACATCTTATGTATTTCATAATGCAGATCATGCAACAGCAAGATTTAATCTTACAGATGCAGGAAATATTTATGGACGTCTAACAAATCCAACACAAGATGTATTTGAAAAAAGAATTTCAGCCTTAGAGGGCGGAGTCGCAGCTTTAGCTGTTGCTTCAGGTGCAGCAGCCATAACCTATACTATTATGAATCTGGCACAATCAGGTGATCATATTGTTGCATCGAAAGACATTTATGGTGGATCTTATAATCTATTGGCGCATACACTAAAAGAGTATGGAATCACAACCACCTTTGTAGATGCCTCAGACGTAGAAAATGTTAAATATGCAATTAAGGATAATACCAAAGGTGTATTTATTGAAAGCCTTGGTAATCCTAATTCTAATGTCCTTGACATAGAAGCAATTGCTAAGATTGCTCATGAAAATAAAATACCTCTTGTAATAGACAATACCTTTGCAACGCCATATTTGCTTCGTCCTATTGAATATGGAGCAGATATTGTAGTACATTCAGCTACGAAGTTCATCGGTGGTCATGGAACATCAATTGGTGGTGTTATTATTGATAGTGGTAAATTTGATTGGGAAGCATCCGGGAAATTTTCATCATTAACAGAGCCAAATCCATCGTACCATGGAATTTCATTTACAAAGGCAGTAGGAGAAGCGGCATTTGTGACAAAGATAAGAGCAATATTATTAAGAGACACTGGCGCTGCATTATCACCATTTCATGCATTTATGTTTTTACAGGGATTAGAAACATTGTCACTACGTGTAGAACGTCATGTAGAGAATGCACTCAAGGTTGTAGAGTTTTTAAATAAACATCCAAACATTGAGAAAGTAAATCATCCTTCTTTAAAAGAAAGTGAGTCTCATGAGTTATATCAAAAGTATTTTAAAAAAGGAGCTGGTTCAATTTTTACAATAGAAATCAAGGGTGGAGAGAAAGAGGCAAAGGAATTTATTGATAAGCTTCAGATATTCTCTTTACTTGCAAATGTTGCAGATGTAAAATCATTAGTAATACATCCAGCGTCAACAACACACTCGCAAATGAACGAAGAAGAATTAAAAAATTCTGGAATAAAACCAAATACGGTTCGTTTATCGATTGGAACAGAACATATTGACGATATTTTATATGACCTGGAAAAAGCATTAGATTAAGTTTTAGATAATCATTAGAATAATATTTTGGAGGGATAGTTATGAAAATAGCGAAAAGTTTAACAGATTTAATTGGAAATACACCATTATTAGAATTAAGTAGTTTTGTAAAACAACAAGATTTAAAGGCCAATATTATAGGCAAGTTAGAATACTTTAATCCTGCCGGTAGTGTCAAAGATCGTGTAGCAAAAGCAATGATCGAAGACGCGGAGGAAAGAGGTCTTATCAAAAAAGGTGCCGTTATTATTGAACCAACAAGTGGTAATACCGGTATTGGTTTAGCCTCTGTTGCAACAGCAAGAGGTTATCGTATTATTTTAACAATGCCCGAAACGATGAGTGTTGAAAGACGTAACCTATTAAAGGCTTATGGAGCAGAGCTTGTTCTTACAGATGGTAGCCTTGGTATGAAGGGAGCTATTGCAAAAGCAGAGGAACTTGCAAAGGAAACTCCAAATTCCTTTATTCCAGGTCAGTTTATTAATCCTGCAAATCCAGAAGTTCATAGAAAAACGACAGGACCAGAGATTTGGAAAGATACAGATGGTAAAGTTGATATCTTAGTATCTGGTATTGGAACTGGTGGAACAATTACAGGAGCAGGAGAATACCTAAAAACACAAAACCCGAATATTAAAGTCGTAGCTGTTGAGCCAGCAAGTTCTCCTGTTTTATCAAAAGGGGTAGCAGGTCCTCATAAAATTCAAGGAATTGGTGCAGGATTTATTCCAGATACGTTAAACACCAAAGTGTATGATGAAATTATTACAGTAGAAAATGAAGATGCATTCACCACAGGACGTGAAATTGCTAAAACTGAGGGACTTTTAGTTGGAATATCATCAGGGGCAGCAGTGTATGCAGCAGTACAATTAGCTAAGCGTCCAGAAAATGCAGGTAAAAATATTGTAGTTATATTACCTGATACCGGAGAGAGATATTTATCTACACCATTATTCTCAGAACAATAGTATAAGTGAATAGATTACTTATTACTTGAAATGATTTGATCAAAGAGTATTTCAATTCAGGTAATTCCCCATCCTCTAGATATGAAAATTTTATAGATGTACAATGTTCCCCATAAATTTAGGTGTCATTATATTTGTATAATATTATAGGTTTCAAAACTAACTCTGTGATAGATGTGTTGCATTTGTTACAGAGTTAGTTATTACAGAGTTAGTTGTTTTACCATATCGAGATGTGTGGATTTATAACAAGCTAAATTGCTATTGGTAAGTATATAACAATATAGAAGATAAGTCGCTAATTAAGGATTGTTTTATTGAAGTGTATAAATATAGTAAAACAAGATACACTATCATAAGTAATTGGTAAGATATCCTAGAGGATAATCACCAATT
>NC_010001.1:20000-75000 GCF_000018685.1 Lachnoclostridium phytofermentans ISDg
TTACTTCAGCTTGATACTGGGATTCGGTGCTGCATGTACAGGATAGGTGGGAGACTAAGAAGTAGGAACGCCAGTTCTTACGGAGTCGCTGTTGGGATACCACCCTTGTAGTACTGGATTTCTAACCTGTAGCCGTGACCCGGCTAGGGGACAATGTCAGGCGGGGAGTTTGACTGGGGCGGTCGCCTCCGAAAGGGTATCGGAGGCGCTCAAAGGTTCTCTCAGAATGGTTGGAAACCATTCGTAGAGTGCAAAGGCATAAGAGAGCTTGACTGTGACACCGACGGGTGGAGCAGGTACGAAAGTAGGACTTAGTGATCCGGTGGTATAAAGTGGGATTGCCATCGCTCAACGGATAAAAGCTACCCTGGGGATAACAGGCTTATCACTCCCAAGAGTTCACATCGACGGAGTGGTTTGGCACCTCGATGTCGGCTCATCGCATCCTGGGGCTGTAGTAGGTCCCAAGGGTTGGGCTGTTCGCCCATTAAAGCGGTACGCGAGCTGGGTTCAGAACGTCGTGAGACAGTTCGGTCCCTATCCGGCGTAGGCGTAGGATATTTGAGAGGAGCTGTCCTTAGTACGAGAGGACCGGGATGGACTGACCTCTGGTGTATCGGTTGTTCTACCAAGAGCATGGCCGAGTAGCCAAGTCGGGACGGGATAAACGCTGAAGGCATCTAAGCGTGAAGCCCCCCTCAAGATAAGATATCCCATAGCATAAGCTAGTAAGACCCCTTAAAGACGATAAGGTTGATAGGACAAAGGTGGAAGTGTGGTAACACATGTAGCTGATTGTTACTAATAGGTCGAGGGCTTAACCTAAAAGGTTTGTTTAAAGAAAAGTTGATCAATGTTTAATTGATTAACAATTTGGTTGAAAAAAAGCTTTTCAATCAAATTGTTATATGGTATAATAGAAAAGTGACTTAGTCATCTAAAGTTATTTTAGATGGCCCGGTGGCTCAGTTGGTTAGAGCGCCGCCCTGTCACGGCGGAGGTCGTGGGTTCGAGTCCCATCCGGGTCGCTAACTTGTTTAGCGCAAGTTAAAAAATTGATATGGGATCTTAGCTCAGCTGGGAGAGCATCTGCCTTACAAGCAGAGGGTCATAGGTTCGAACCCTATAGGTCCCATTCAGTTACAGTATAACCGACAGACGATAAGTTCGGTGGTTTAAAATTTATACGCCGACGTGGCTCAATTGGCAGAGCAGCTGACTTGTAATCAGCAGGTTATCGGTTCGAGTCCGATCGTCGGCTTAGGAACATGGATGGGTTCCCGAGTGGCCAAAGGGGGCAGACTGTAAATCTGTTAGCAACGCTTTCGAAGGTTCGAATCCTTCTCCATCCACTGATTGTTATCAACTGTTAAAGCAATTTGTAACAATCGCTAAAAAAAATAAAAATAATATCGCGGGGTGGAGCAGTCTGGAAGCTCGTCGGGCTCATAACCCGAAGGTCATAGGTTCAAATCCTATCCCCGCAACTCCAATCCAAAAGGATTGAAATTAAATAAGTGTACCATTTCCATGCCCAGATAGCTCAGTCGGTAGAGCAGAGGACTGAAAATCCTCGTGTCACTGGTTCGATTCCGGTTCTGGGCACTTGTTTTATGCTTTATTGGCATATAATGTCAGATGTATAAAACTATGGGATATTAGCTCAGTCGGTAGAGCACTTGACTTTTAATCAAGGTGTCCCGGGTTCGAATCCCGGATGTCTCACTAATAAGATGAAGCTGTAAAATAATTGGACAATCCATTATTTTACAGCTTTTTTTGATTTCAAAAATAATACCTTTAACAAACAACTTACAGTTTATCCATATTTGAGTAGAACAAGTTTAAATATGAGTAGAATTCACTGATATGAAACAGTAGAATTAGAGAAAAGTTAGTATTCGATCATTAGTGAAAGAAAGGAGGTTAAAGAGAGTATTAAGATACTTCTTTGGAAAAAGCATAATAATTTGATCAAGTAGTACATTTTATAAATTTAAAATAAAAAAATTATACATACTAAGTAGTAGACATCATATTAACTTTTTTACGTAAAAGAATCATTTCATAAAATACTTGCAATAGTTTAATAGGATTTATTAAGGAATAAGTAATATACAGATTTAACAGCACAGGTTTAGAAAAGTGTAGGTCTAGACAAGGATAGTCTTCTTTTAGTTAAACATGACGAAATGAAATAGAATTAGTTATATCAATTTAATTTAACATGTTTTAACAGAAATAGTCTTTATAATGAAAAATCATGGTTATAGAATTCATCTAAATACACATTATATGTGCTATAATAGGACTATGAAAGTATTGGAGATGATTTTATGACAAAAGAAACAGAACAACTTATAGAGATTGTGAAGGAAAGTAATAATATTGTATTCTTTGGTGGCGCAGGTGTATCAACAGAATCTGGAATACCAGATTTTCGTTCAGAAAATGGTTTATATACTACGGGACAAGGAAAAAAATATTCCCCAGAACAATTATTATCCCATAGTTTTTTTATGAGGCATACGCATGATTTTTTTGCGTATTATAAAAGTCATATGATTTATAAAGAAGCGAAACCGAATCCTGCACATCTTGCTTTAGCTAAGCTAGAGGAGCTAGGTAAGCTATCAGCAGTTATTACACAAAACATAGATAGTTTGCATCAGGTGGCAGGTAGTCAAACGGTGTATGAGCTACATGGTTCTTCTAATAGAAACTATTGTATGAAATGTAGAAAAAGTTTTAGTCTTGATCAAATAATGAAAATGGATACAGTTCCAATTTGCACGAATTGCGGTGGTGTTGTAAAACCTGATGTTGTTTTATATGAAGAGGAGTTAAAACAGGCTACGATACAAAAAGCAATCGATGCAATTTTGAAGGCGGATACTATGATAGTTGGCGGTACCTCTCTTGTTGTATGGCCAGCTGCGAGTTTAATAGAGTATTTTCAAGGTAAAAATCTGGTTTTAATTAATAAAAGTGAGACAACTTATGATACTATGGCATCCTTAGTGATTCACGATTCCATTGGCGAGGTTTTAGATTCTGTTATTCGTACTTTATAAAATCTGAGTAAAACTTGTCTTTTCGATTAGTGTCTTTGTAACTAAGGAAATAAATGAAGATGTTTTAAGTAGCAAGTGCTCCACAGCTTATATATTGTGCTATATGTTATTAATAAATCCTTAAATTTCATAGAAAATAAGCAGATTTGGCATTGAGATATTTTCTATTACATGATAATATGAGTAAGGAATAATTAGGAATAACATAGTGTTGTAAGTTGCAGTAATGATTTATAATTCAGGAGGTATAAAAAATGAAATTTTTTATAGACACAGCGAATGTTGAAGAAATCAAAAAAGCAAATGACATGGGTGTTATTTGTGGTGTTACAACAAATCCATCATTAATCGCAAAAGAAGGTAGAGATTTTAAAGAAGTAATCACTGAGATTACTAATATTGTAGATGGTCCTATTAGTGGTGAAGTAAAGGCTACTACAGAAGATGCAGAATCTATGATTAAAGAAGGACGCGAAATTGCAAAAATTCATCCTAATATGGTAGTTAAAATTCCTATGACAGTAGAAGGGTTAAAGGCGACTAAAGTGTTATCCCAAGAAGGAATTAAAACCAATGTTACTTTAGTATTTTCTGCAAATCAGGCATTATTAGCTGCTAGAGCAGGAGCAACTTATGTTTCTCCTTTCTTAGGTAGACTCGATGATATTTCAACTCCAGGTATTGATTTAATTCGTACAATCTCAGATATTTTCGAGATATATAATTTACCAACTGAGATTATTGCTGCAAGTGTAAGAAATCCAGTTCATATTACAGATTGTGCATTGGCGGGGGCGCATATTGCTACCGTTCCATATAGTGTTATTGTTCAATGTACTAAGCATCCATTAACGGATGCTGGTATTGAGAAGTTTAAAGCAGACTATAGAGCTGTATTTGGCGAATAATATAACGAATAAAGCATAGTACTATGAATAAGACAAGCCTTTTTACCCAAAAGTAATGTGTGGGCTGCATATTTCATTATTTTCGGAACGATACTTATGTTCCTATAATCGAAATGAAGTGCAAAAGGACACCTTTTATTGGAAGTTTAAAATTGAACTTCCGATAAGATAATTTAATAGAAATGTATTTAGGAGGATATCACATGAATAACATTGACACAATGTCCATTAACGCGATCCGTGTATTAGCTGCGGATGCCGTACAGAAAGCGAAATCAGGTCATCCGGGGCTACCACTTGGATGTGCTGCAATTGCTTATGATATTTGGGCAAATGAAATGAAGCATAATCCAGCAAACCCTGATTGGGCGAATCGAGATCGTTTCATATTATCTGGTGGACATGGATCTACGTTATTGTATTCCTTGTTACATTTATTTGGATATGGTTTAACCAAAGAAGATATGATGCAATTTCGTCAATTAGATTCCCTTACACCAGGTCATCCAGAGTATCGTCATACAAAGGGTGTAGAAGCTACAACAGGACCACTTGGTGCAGGTATGGCAATGGCTGTTGGTATGGCAATGTCTGAAGAGCATTTAGCTGCAAAATTTAATAAAGAAAATTATCCAGTAGTAGACCATTATACTTATGTACTCGGTGGAGACGGCTGTATGATGGAAGGTATCTCTTATGAGGCATTTTCTTTAGCTGGTACATTAGGACTTTCCAAGTTAATTGTTTTCTATGATTCTAATAAGATTTCCATCGAAGGCGATACTGATATTGCATTTACTGAGGATGTTTTAAAACGTTTTGAGGCATTCCACTTCCAGACTATCGTAGTGGAAGATGGTAATAACATTGAAGAAATCTCAAATGCGGTAAAAGCTGCTAAAGCGGATACAAATAGACCAAGCTTGATTTTATGTAAAACACAGATTGGTTATGGCTGTCCTGCAAAACAGGGTAAGGCAAGTGCACATGGAGAACCTCTTGGAGATGACAATGTAGTAGCATTAAAAGAAAATATCGGCTGGCCTTCCACAGAACCTTTCTTTGTACCAGAAGAAGTATATGCTCACTACAACGAAATTGCAGCTAAGAAGGCAGAGGATGAAACTGCATGGAATAAGATGTTTGCAGAATATTGTTCTGCTTATCCAGAAATGAAGGAAGCATGGGAGAAGGAATTCGACCTTGATGTTGCAAAAGAATTAATTGATAATGAAGAGTTCTGGTCATTTGAGGACAAGCCAGAAGCAACTAGAAACTTATCTGGTGTTATTTTAAATAAATTAAAGAACTATGTACCAAGTTTAATTGGTGGTGCAGCAGACTTAGCTCCTTCTACAAAGACTTATTTAAATAATGAAGGTGATTTCTCCAAAGACAATAGACTTGGAAGAAACCTTCACTTTGGTGTAAGAGAGCTTGCTATGGCGGCAATTGGAAATGGTATGGTATTACATGGTCTACGTGCTTATGTATCTACCTTCTTTGTATTTAGTGACTATATGAAACCAATGGCAAGATTATCATCACTTATGAGAATACCGACAACTTTTGTTTGGACACATGATAGTATCGGTGTTGGTGAAGATGGTCCAACTCATGAACCAATTGAGCAGCTTGCAATGTATCGTGCAATGCCGAACTTCCATATATTCCGTCCAGCAGATGCTACGGAAACAATTGCTGCTTGGTATAGTGCAGTAACTTCTAAGGAAACTCCAACAGCTCTTGTATTAACAAGACAGAACCTTCCACAGTTAGCAGGTTCATCAAAAGAAGCATTAAAGGGAGCTTATGTATTAGAAGATTCTAATAAGGAGACTCCAGATGCAATTATTATTGCAACTGGTTCTGAAGTTGAACTTGCTGTTGCAGCAAAGGCGGAGTTATTAAAAGAAGGCGTTGATGTACGTGTAGTTAGTATGCCATGTATGGACATCTTTGAAGAGCAAAGCAAGGAATATAAAGAAAGCATTCTACCTAGTGCAGTTCGTAAGAGAGTAGCAGTTGAAGCACTCATCGGATATGGCTGGGAGAAATATGTTGGTTTAGATGGCACAATCGTTTCTATGAACGGATTTGGTGCATCTGCTCCAGCGGGGACATTATTCAAGAAATTCGGATTTACTACAGAGAATGTAGTAGCATCGGTTAAATCAATTCTATAAAACACCTTAATAAAGTATCTTGATTAATTTAGTATGGTTATTGATATCTTAGTAAATATATTCGTTTCTTTAAAATTTTCAATATGGTTAATTATAATTAAGGAGAAAAGAACTTGCAGTTGTGATATGCAAGTTCTTTTTTTGGGCAAATTTAAGTTAAGTCTTGGGGTAATAAACCACGATGAGCATGTGATCCCATTTATAAATGGTAGAGATTAATATATTTTAGTATATTCTAATCCAAATCTAATTAACTTATCTATTGAAATAACCTTGTAGAATAGCTAAAATTAGGTTAGATATAAAGATACTGTAGTTGTATTCGGTTATTAAGTTTTGATTGAAATAGAGGAGGAGTAAAGTATGGCGAAGATATTAATTGTTGAGGATGAAGTTAAGATCGCTAGATTTGTAGAACTTGAACTTAAGTATGAGGGTTATACGGTTGATATTGCAAATGATGGTAGATCAGGCCTTGAAAAGGCTCTAAAGTCAGACATTGATTTAGTATTGTTAGATGTTATGCTTCCTGGGTTAAGCGGTATTGAAGTGTGTAGAAGAATACGTATGGAGTCTCAGGTACCAATTATTATGTTAACAGCGAAGGATGATGTCACGGATAAAGTAGCTGGTCTTGATATGGGCGCCGATGATTATATGACGAAACCTTTTGCTATTGAGGAGCTTTTAGCTAGAATTCGTGTGGCACTCAGCAGACATAGTAAGAGTAGTGCAGAAGCAAAACAGGATGTATTAACTCATGGTGAACTTAAATTAAACCTAACAAGCCATAGTGCTAATTATGGGGAGGAAGATTTAACTCTCACAAAAAAAGAATACGAATTGTTAGAGTATTTAATGAGAAATAAAAATATAGCGCTAACAAGGGAACAATTATTAAATAATGTATGGGACTATGAATATTTTGGAGATACCAATGTAGTAGATGTATATATTCGTTATCTTAGACAAAAAATTGATGATAAGTATGGAGTGCATTTAATAAGTACAGTTCGAGGGGTGGGATATATAATTCGAGATGAAAAATAGAGCTGTTGAAAAGATACGTAGTGTATTAAGAAAAGTTATACTACCATATCGTAAAAAAAAGGAAGCCATGTTGGGAGGAATTCGTCTCTCTATTACCAACCGTATCGCCATGAACTATATGAAACTATTAATTATTAATGGCTTTCTATTCTTCTTTGTATTTTCTATTCTTTATTTGAATATAGAAAAAGGAAGATATGAGGACCTGGCAGAAGAAATTGTTGTTAATTTGGAGAATGATGGAGACGCTTTTTTAACCGTAGTAAATCCCTATTCAAAGCTAGGTGTTAATATGATTTTGTATGAAGTCGACACAGGGCGAGAGGTATACAATGATGTTACTTATGATGTAAAAAATTACAGACGTATCTTTCGCTCAATTCACTATACAAAATCCAGTGATACACATCGTCTTATTCTAGATGATGATATGGAATTTGTTCAAGGAGGAACATTATACCGAGCACAGTTTTTTTATAATATGACGAAAGACTATAATCGTATGTGGTCTTTGCTATGGAATATGTTAATCTTATATGTTATAATCGTATTCTTTATTATACAAGAAGGTAAGAAGAACAATATTAAACTCCTTGAGCCAATTCAATCCATGTCTGCGACAGTAAATCGTTTGACAGTGAGTAATCTTCATAGTGAGCGATTAAATGTAGCAGGAACAAAGAATGAACTAAAGGACTTAGCTATTGTTTTTAATAATATGCTAGACCGATTAGAGACATCATATGATAGACAGAAACAATTTGTATCGGATGCTTCCCATGAGCTTCGAACTCCAATTGCAGTAATTCAAGGATATATTAATATGTTAAGCAGGTGGGGTTCCAAGGATCAAGAGATACTAGAGGAATCGATTGAAGCTATAAAAAATGAAGCGAAAGCCATGCAGGATTTAGTGGAAAAATTATTATTCCTCTCAAGGCATGATAAGAAGACACTAAAGCTAGAGAAAAAGATATTTAATATGAGACCAATCGTTGAGGAAATGGTAAAAGAAACAAAACTTGTAACTGCGAACCGAGTAATTGAAGCACCTTACCTGGAAGATGTTAATGTATATGGCGATAAACAGGCTCTAAAACAGGCAATTAGGGTATTTATTGATAATGCAGTAAAATACACTCAGGATGGAGATACTATCCGTATTTATTGCCGTAACATTCGTGGTGACTGTATGATTGGTGTTGAGGATACCGGTATTGGTATGACAAGAAAAGATATGGATAACATCTTTAACCGATTTTATCGTTCTGATCATGTCCGTGATCGAAAGATTGAGGGTCATGGATTGGGATTATCCATTGCAAAGCTTATTATTATGGCACATACAGGTAGGATCAAGGTACGTTCTCAGTTTACTAAAGGAACAAGTTTTATCGTAACGATTCCAAGAATACGCTATGATAGTTAATAAGAAGGACAGTAAAGGAACTAGATATTCACTTACTGTCCTTTTTTTGTGAATAAAAGTCTCTAAATATGATTGCAGTGTGGATAACATGAAAAGCACTTCGCGAACTTTTCATGAATAATAAAAAAGGTACGAATACAAACACTAACTTAAATAAAAGTTATAAGTTTGTATCAGCACCTTTTATGACGATAAATCATCGCACAAGATTACCCATTTACCACATTTGCTTTTCAAAGTTTTAAATTAAATAAATATGTGAAAATGTTTTAACTGTTATACACTAGTTGGATTTTATGATGTACGCTCTATCGTTTGCTCAAATTTTGTTCATAGTTTGATTCTGCTATGGAAGTTGGGAAGTCAAATCATCTTATCTAAAGGTTATAGATATTTTGACCTCCTTATGAAATCTATGCTATATTTTTAAACTGAGCCATATATAGGTTGTAGTAAGCTCCTTTTCTTTCAAGAAGCTCTGCGGCAGAACCGGATTCAATAATGCCACCATTATCGATAACAAAGATACGATCTGCCTTCTGTATGGTAGAAAGACGATGAGCAATTACAAAGGAGGTACGTCCTTTTAGTAATGCTTCTATTCCTTTTTGAACAAGTAGCTCTGTATGAGTATCAATACTAGAAGTTGCTTCATCTAATATTAAAATTTTAGGTTTTGATACCATAGTACGTGCAAAGGCTAATAATTGTTTTTGTCCAATGGATAAACCAGCACCACGCTCTTTTAATTCTGTATCATAACCTTTCTCCATCTTCATAATGAATTCATGTGCATTCACCGCTTTTGCTGCAGTAATAATTTCTTCGTCAGTAGCGTCAAGTTTACCATAACTTATATTTTCCTTGATGGTACCAGTGAATAAGAAATTATCTTGGGTCATGACACCCATCTGCTCACGTAAGCTTTCGATAGATACCTTAGTTAGGTCGTAGCCATCAATCGTGATAGTACCTTTTTGGATATCATAAAATCTGCTAATAAGGTTAATAATTGTTGTTTTACCAGCGCCAGTTGGCCCAACCAAAGCAATCGTTTCTCCAGGCTTAACATGGAAGCTGACATCACGAAGGACATTGGTATCCTCATCATAAGAAAAGGAGACATGCTTAAAATCGACCTCACCCCGAACATTAGGCAGGGTATGGACATCTTTTGCATCATTAACATCCGGCTTTGTATCTAGAATTTCAAAGATACGTTCTGCACCGGTAATATTTGTTATTAACTGATTGTAAAAGTTACTTAAGTTTAGAAGTGGATGCCAAAACATGGAGATATAAGAACCAAAAGCTACTATGGTACCAACTTCTACACTTGGATCCTTTCCAATTAGATTGACGCCAACAAGGAATAAAAATAGGGTGGCAAGCGCCCAGCAGATATCAACGATTGGTCCGAAGGCATCTGCAAATCGTACTGCTGACATAAAAGAGTCACGATGCTCTTTTAATAATTCGTCGAATTCCTCTTCTGTTTCATCTTCTGCACCAAAACTTTGTATAATACGCATTCCAGATACATCTTCATGAATGAAGGCATTGACATTAGAGCTTTTCTTCTTATGAATCTGCCAACGTTTGTGAGCTCTTGTCTGAACAAACCAAACACCAAATGCCATCAGTGGAAAGCTACAAAGGGAAGCCAGTGCTAGTTTATAGTTTTTCACAAACATAATAATAACAACGGAGCATATGGTAATGAAATCAGGGATTAAAGTTGTTACGCTATTACTTAATACATCTTTCAGGGAGTTAACATCACCCATAATACGAGCAAGGATTTTACCGGTTGGTCTTGAGTCAAAGAATTTAAAACTCAAGGTTTGTATATGAGTGTAAAGTTCCTGACGTATTGTTACAAGTACACTATTGGATAATTTGGACATAATGTACATTCGAAGCTTTACTAAGATTACTAAGGTTATATTTAATACAAGAGCAAAGATTCCAAGTTTTATTAATCCATTTATATTACCACCCTTGATATATTTATCAATTGCTTTTTCTATGATTATAGGATTAATCAAAGAAATGGTAATTGTACCACACATAATAAGTAATACAACAGCGATAGATTTCTTATAGGCAAGTAGATAGCGATATAGTCTTAGCAGGGTATTCTTTTTAGAGGCTACGTGAAGACTTTCATCTTCCTTTATAGCATTCACAGCCATAGTTTCACGTCCTTTCGCTATGAAATTGAAAAATCAATTTTTCAATCTTTCTATTCATGACAAGGAAAAGTTCGCGAAGCGTACTTTTTCTTGTTTAAGCAGTATCACACCTACCAGCAGATGTGATATGCAATGGGAGTTAGATTAATAGTTACATGCAATTACCTCTTTGGAGGTTTCTAAATAATCACCATACTGTGCCATATAGGTCTCATAATAGAGTCCTTCTTTCTTTAAAAGGTCATTATGAGTTCCTCGTTCTGCAATGGTTCCATTTTCTAAGAAAATGATCTCATCTGCATTACGAACAGCACTGATTCTATGAGCGATGATGATCTTAGTCGTTCCATTTAAGGAATTTAAAGTTTCTTGTATCTGATGTTCTGTTTCCATATCGAGAGCAGAAGTAGAATCGTCAAGAACTAAGATTGGAGCCTTTTTTGCAATAGCTCTACCGATGCTGATACGCTGCTTTTGACCGCCCGATAGACCGACGCCACGTTCTCCAATGATGGTATCGTATTGTTCTTCCATCTGTTCGATAAAATCAGAGGCCTGTGCATGTTTCAGTGCATGAATGACTTCATCATCTTCAATGGATGTCTTCTTACCAAGCTTAACGTTCTCATTAATGGTATCAGAGAATAAGAATACGTCTTGCATAACCAAAGAAACGCTTTTTCTTAGTTGGGTAAGATTTAATTCTTTGATATTTACTCCATCTAAAAGTACTTCTCCTTCTTTTACATCATAAAACCTTTGAAGCACATTAATAATTGATGTCTTACCAGCGCCAGTCGCGCCCATAATACCAATCGTTTTTCCAGCAGGCAAATGAAAATTGATATTATGAAGAATTTCTTTCCCATCTATTTCAAAATCTACATTACGAAATTCGATATTACCAGTAATCTCATCAAGAATGACAGGTTTTTCTGGATTTTGAATGCTAGGATTTTCTGCAAAAATCTTCTTAATCTTCTTATTCGAAGCTACAGCAGAGGCAGCAGCGTTTGTCAGCCAGCCTATCATCTCCATTGGCCAGGTAATATTATTGCTATACTCAACAAAAGCGGCAAGTACACCAAGAGTAATTTCACCTTGAATGGTTAAGTAGCCACCATAGATAACAATGATTAATGGAAGCGCTCTAGTAATCAGCTGAAATAATGGCTGATAACGAGTGAGTACTTTGGATTGGCTCATGTTCAAATCATAATAACGTTTGTTATGTGATAAGAACTTTTGAATTTCAAATTTTTCACGAGCAAATGCTTTTACTGTTCGAACACCTGCAAGATTTTCTTGTGCGATCGTATTAAGTGTTGCATTTTGCTCACTGATTTCTTCATATATTCCACCAAGTTTTCTTTCCAAAAGAACTGCTAAGATTGCTACTAACGGCATTGCTATTACTGGAACAAGAAACAATTTTTTATTTAGGTGGAACATGCAATATAAGATGATACTGGTATGAATGACTACCTCTATTAACAACATACTTACGTAGTTAAAGGCGTCCCAGATACGATCAACATCGTCTTTTACACGGGACATAAGTTCACCAGTGTTATTTTTATCAAAAAAATCTACTGACAGTGTTTGTATATGGCGAAATAGTTTGCTTCTTAGATCAGCAGATATTTTGGAACTGACAGAATCAAAGTTATATTCTTTTAAATATCCAAAGATACAACGACCTACGCCAATAAGTAAAACAACAACAAGTAGTGGAGCTAGTTGGTCTCGTTGCCCTTCTCCAATAACATTATCAATAATACGCATTGTAACCTGTGGATTTAGCATATCTAAGCCGACGGTTACGAAAATGCAAAAGATAGCAAAGGCATAACGATACCAGTACTTTTTTAAATAGTGTGAGATTTTCATAAGGTGTCTCTCCTCCTTGCACACCTATAATAGGTTTTTAATTACAAATTGGGTAAAGAAAGGACTGCTCCATTTCTGTCAAGGGTGCTGATCCGGACAGAAACATGACTTGCGCACGACAAAGGATATGGTTTTTCACAGGTGAAACCAATTTTTTAGACAAAAAAAAGCCGTGGCAAGATACCACGGCATTCATTCTAAGATATAATAATACTATAGACGTATACCGGAGGTAGTCCCGCATGAATTAATTGTGTTATTTAACATTCCAAAATTATTAGTTCTGTTACTCATGATTTCTTACCTCACTTTCTTTATTATTTCCATAGATTGAGTAATTCTACGGATGTAATTATGGTTACTTTAGAAGTATATTCCAGTATTAGGAGAATGTCAACCCTAAAATTTATATTTTTTTAATTTTTATGTAAAAAATTTTCGACTTAATTATTTTTTGGGGGGCTAAAACCTCTTTATTTTACTTGATTTTTATATAGTTGACCTGTTATATTGATAGGGATTTGTAACAAATATGAAAAAAATACTTATGTCATTATTACTAAAATTAATAAAATATTAAAGATACATTAAGACTTAAAAACTTCAAAGAATGTTCATAATTTCATGTTATAATAAAGATATTGTAGTGAATAAATGACAATTAACTTTAAAAATTAATTATACAAATTTGAAAAAATACCAGATGGATACATAGTGTAATATTATCGGAGATATTAACATGTTCCGATAATCTGATGACGGTGCAAAACGCACCATTTATCAGAAGGCCGTATGGAAAACTTCTGATAAGTTATATTATTGAAACAAAAAGCGTTTCAATAATCGAAGGTATTATTGAAACAAAAAGCAGAAAGCATGTCTCAATAATCATAGGTATTATTGAAACAAAAAGCAGAAAGCATGTCTCAATAATCATAGGTATTATTGAAACAAAAAGCAGAAAGCATGTCTCAATAATCGAAGGTATTATTGAAATGGAAAGCATGGTTCAATAATCATTATGTAAAGGAATAGGTGACAATTATGGAATTGCCGATGTTTTATGATCAAACAGAGGAATGGAATCGAGCCCTTTTAATTTATGATGCGGCTCTTAAGGAAGTAAATACAAAACTAGAAATATTAAATAATGAATTTAAATTGGCACATCAATATAATCCAATCGAACATATTACTTCAAGGGTTAAAACTCCACAAAGTATTGCCAAAAAGATTCGTCATAATAATATGGAGCTTACCGTTGAAAATATAGTAAAATACATTAATGATGTAGCAGGTATACGAATTATTTGTTCTTTTACATCGGACATCTATCGAATTGCTGATTTGATTCGAAAACAAAGTGATGTAAAAGTACTAAAGATTAAGGATTATATTACAAATCCAAAGCCTAATGGTTATATGAGCTATCACATGATTGTAACAGTACCGATATTTTTATCACAGGAAGTGATTGAAACAAAAGTTGAGATTCAAATTCGAACAATAGCGATGGATTTCTGGGCAAGCCTAGAACATAAGATGTATTACAAATTTGAAGGTAATGCACCTTCTCACATAACAAGAGAGTTAAAAGAGTGTGCAGATATTGTATCATTTTTGGATCAGAAGATGTTAGCAATTAATGAAGAAATAAGAACATATAGTGATGATCCGATGGATCATTATCGTGAGATTGTTTCTGGCATGTTTCATAGTAAAATCAAGGATTCTTATGGAAGCATTGTGGAAGATAATATCTCTGAGGAAGAAGTGGTAAAAGAGAGTGTATCAGAAAATGTAAAAGCAATTGAACAAAAAGAAGAACTTATTATTGATAATGAGGCAGAGGCAAATGTATACAGTGAGATGGTAAGTGCACTACAAGAAAAAGCGTTAAAGACGAAAACGAGTGACAAAGTTCCGTTCTCCTTATTTGGAGGTAGTAAACGTAAAAAACAAGAGATGAAAGCGAATGCTCAATAGATAGCAAAGATAAGGTCAGATTTCGAATCAAAGGATTCTGTTTAAATAAAATTTAAATCTTAGATTATAATTATACAGCATAAAAAGATGGGTACAAGCGAAGTACTACCTGGAAAGCATGATAGCTTTCTATAAGGAGATTTCGCTTGTACCCATTTCTTTTGTTACGATTTACTAGTGTTCTAACTATGTTTTGATATATGGAATGCTAGTAAATTTTATTCTAACTAAAACTTAAAGTTTTTTAGTAAGTCTCCTAAGCCAGTAGTCACTTGCTCTCCTGTACTATATTCCGCTGGTATATCGACTGCATCCTCGTGAACTTCTTCTGCGTCAGAGACTGCTTTTATACTAAGGCTAATCTTACCATCTTTTACATCTAAGACCTTAACCTTCACTTCTTGACCTTCTTTTAATACCTCTGCAGGTGACTTAATGCGTTTTCCACAAATTTGAGAAATATGAACAAGTCCAGAAAGGCCTTCTCCAATTGAAACAAATGCACCAAATGGCATAAGTTTATCAACAATACCAGTTGTTACAATACCTTTTTGTACTTGGGATATTTTATGGGATTTTTCTTTTGCTTCTTCTTCTCTTAATACTTCTTTTGCAGATAAAACAAGTTTATTTGCTTCTTTGTCAGCAGTTATTACGATTACTTTTAATACTTTACCTACAAAGGTAGATACATCCTCTACGTAAGAGAGACTTAGCATTGAGGCAGGAATAAATGCACGAATACCTTCTAAATAAGTTACAACACCGCCATTTACCGCATTAGATACCTTCACAGTGGTAACAGTACGTTCTGTCATCATGGTTTTTAACTTATCCCAAGATAATATATCATCTGCTTTTTTCTTTGAAAGAAGTAGATTACCTTCCTTATCCTCTGATAGTATCATTGCAGTAATTTCTTCTCCAATGGTAACATCTGCTTTAATTGAAAAACGAGGGTCGTTACTCAATTCTTCTAGCTTAATGATACCCTCTGAAGAATAAGATAAGTCAACAGTAACTTCAGTATCAGAGATACCGATTACGGTACCTTTCACAAGGTCACCCTCTGTAAGACGCTTTAAGGAATGTTCCAGTTCTGTTTTAAAATCATCCATGGTTAAATTAGTTTCGTCCATTATTTTCACCTCATTTATTTTGTGTAGTTTGGTCCTATTTTGCTTCTATGTATACAGCAAAACTATGACAAACCCGATGTTTTTAGTATAGCACGGTTGCTCCAAAGAAACAATGACTTACTTGATTATTGCCATTTGGTGTATTAATATGATGGGAGATAAGTTTAAAATAGGCGCTGTGCTACAACGTATTATACCCAAAATCAGAGAAGAAATGAGGGAAACTATGAGAGCATTTGTAAGTGATATTAACAAATTTTTAGGAAATGGAAAATGCAATGAGGAAGGAAAATCCTTAGAAAAATTTTTAACGGAGTATGATCCTAATAAATATCAAAATCCATCTGTGACCGCAGATTTCTTGGTTTTTCAAAAGCCAGAAAATAGTTATGACCTTCAAAAAGATTTAAAGCTTTTATTGATTCAAAGAAAAAACCATCCTTGCATAGGGTGGTGGGCCCTACCAGGAGGATTTGTTGAAATCCATGAAGATATAGATAAGGCAGCAGCGAGAGAACTTTTAGAAGAGACCGGGCTTAGCGATATTCCTATGGAGCAAATCTATACCTTTGGAAAGCAGGACAGAGATCCAAGAACAAGAATTGTAACCGTAGCATATCTAGCGCTCCTTGAATCAAATCAAAAAGTGGAGGCTGGAGATGATGCAGCAGAAGCAGAATGGTTTTCGCTAAGTATTGAGAAGGAATACGAAGAGCTTTTAGAGGAAGGCAATGCTATATTAAAGCATAAAAGAAAAAGAGAACGTTACCACATCAGAGTAACCTGCGAAAAAAATCAAGATATAAAGGCAGAAGCTACCGTGGACTATTTTTGTAATATTGATACACTATTATTACAAGAGGATTATGAGGTTATTTGTAGTAATGGAATTTCATTTGACCACCCTGCATTTATCTTAAGAGCATATCAGTTACTAAGGAAGAGGATGTGATCGAATCATTACAGTTAGCCTTTAAAAATGCAGGGGTAAATTATTTTATGATAAGTCATTATATTATTTTATGATAAGTCATTATATTATTTTATGAAAAGTCATTATATTACTTTATGAAAAGTCATTATATTACTTAATGATAAATCATTATATTACTTAATGATAAATCACTATATTACTTCATATAGAAAGGAATTTCCTTGTTTCCCTACGCGGTCAATGGTATTCATATGGTATAAAATATTAAGAGCTGTGGTGGCAATTCTTTGGGGAACCCCTGCAGCTTTTTTATAATCTTTAGTAGTAAACTGTTTTGGCAGATTAGCAGGTAATAGTTTATTATAATCGTCCTTTGTTACGATAACCATTTCATCAAAAAGTGCAACAGGAATACCATCATTTCTAGTGGAACCTTTTTTCTTATCCTTACTCCAACCATTTAGTAAACGATATTCCTCCACGTCCATGGATATAATATTAAGGTGAAGATTCGGGTCTTTCAAGTAATCCTTAATCTGATAAAGTTCAGGAAAAATCTGATATGCAACTCCTGTTTTTGGTGACTTTCTTGGCTTTGATACTTCACCGGTTTCTTCATTTACCCAACTTAACCATTTGGTATGAGCCACCGGATAAACGATAGTTACCTCATATTCAGGAAGATAAACTTCTAGTTTTCTACGGAGTTTATGAAATTGCCTAGTCTGAATTTCTATGATATGATTCTCAATTAAAATATCAGCCACAAAGTTTTTCACCTTTTGCTCATGACAGGCTGTATCTGGTGAATAATAATGCTTTAAAACGGAATGGATCGTTTTCTCACTTAAGGTACCAATTCCGTTTTCTTGTAGGGCTTGGTCAATGACTTGGGAGCAGGAGATTTGAAATAATTCTTGGTTCATGGCATGATATCCTCTCTTTATAATTAAGAATAGAATACCTTAGTTTTCTTATGGATGCAATAAGAAAGGTTTAATACGGATGGAGTTATATAGGGAGTATTTAAGGGAGATAAAGTTTCTTTCCTCAAATCATTGCAATTTCCTCTATACAGGTATAAAAATGTAGGGTATAGTATTAGAATGAAAAACCATCCTTTCAAGTAAATTTTATTAATGCTTTATGCTATGTTATTATAATCTTATAAATTTGCATGACTAGACGTTAGAATAGACCTATATATTTTAGTTAATCAATGAAAGAACCATGAAAAATTAAGTGATACCGATGTTTTTGAAGAAAACACATCATAATAAATATAAATAACAGGAGGATTACTATGAGAGAAAAAGAGATCGCAGGAGAATTACTTTCCTATATTAAAAAATCAGCATCACCTTATCACGCGGTATTAGAAGGAATTACTATGCTTGACGAAGCAGGCTTTATAGAGCTTGATTTTCGTAAGACTTTTTGCTTAAAAGCAGGTGGTAAGTATTATACCAAACCTTTTGGAACTACCTTATTTGCATTTACCATTGGCAATCAGGTGACAAATACGCAGCAGTTTCGCTTAGCTTCTGCACATACAGACCATCCATGCCTTCATGTGAAACCAACTGCAGAGTTAACTAGCAAAGGGTATTTACGAGTTAATACAGAAATATATGGTGGTCCAATTTTAAATACTTGGCTTGATCGCCCACTCTCTATTGCTGGTAGAGTAGCACTTAAGAGTGAAAATCCATTTGCTCCAGAAACTAGGGTAATTCGTGTAGATAAGCCGTTTTTAACAATTCCTAACCTTGCAATTCATATGAATAAAGAGGTAAATAAAGGTGTAGAGTTAATGAGGCAGACAGATATGCTTCCACTCATGGGTGTATTAAATGAGACATTAAATGAAAAATCTTATTTTATAGAGTTTTTAGCAAAAGAGCTTTCAGTTGAGGTTAGTGACATTTTAGACTTTGACCTATATGTTTTCTGTGCTGAGGACGGATTGCTACTTGGTATGAACGAAGAGTTTATACAGAGTCCAAGACTTGATAATCTTACTTCCTGTCATGCATTACTTCGTGGTATTATTGATGGAAACCGTGAGGATGGTATCAACGTTATCGGTTTATTTGATAATGAGGAAATTGGAAGTGAAACGAAGCAGGGAGCAGATTCTGCATTGTTTTCAATGTTCCTTGAGAAGATTTATCAAGCATTAGGTTATGATAGAGCTGCGCTAAATGATTCTATCTTAAGCAGTTTTCTCATCTCTATGGATGTGGCTCATGCTCTTCATCCAAGCAAGATAGATAAATATGATCCAGTGAATTATGCACTAATGAATGATGGTGTAGTATTTAAGATTAGTGGAAATCAGCGTTATACCTTTGATACAGAAGCGATTGCATCCATGGTTATGCTATGTGACAAATACAACATTCCTTATAAGAAATTTGTGAATCATTCTGATGTAATCGGTGGTGGTACAATGGGACCGATTATCTCCTCATGGCTACCAATGAAGACTGTAGATATTGGTATTCCAATGCTAGCGATGCACTCTGCTAGAGAGCTTATGGGTACCAAAGATCAGAAGGCATTAGTTGATCTTGCTACCGCATTTTTTATGGAATAAATGACAGCAATTTACTTTAGTATTCATAATATATACACCCACAATCCCATGATATGTGAAAAGTCACAAAAGGAAGGTTTGATTAAAAGACTTTCTTGACATATTTCACAAAGTTTGCTATAATTCATTTGGTCGGTATCGAGAAGGTATTGTCCGGAGGATGAAGCATTGGGGAATGTTTAGAGGGCGAAGCTATTAAAAAAATAAGATTGATGAACCGGTGTATTACAGTACAGCACTTATAATTCTTGTATGGGGACGAGAACAGCTGTAAGGAAGAATACAAGTTTCATCAATCTTATTTTATTTTTACTAGGATAAGTTTACGAAATGTATTTTTTTGTTTTAAAAAAGAGTACCTATAAGTTTATAAAATATGTAAAATAGGATAAAATAGTAGAAGAAATTTAATTTGGAATACCGTCTCAAGACAATGCAAAATGCTAAACTGTAGTAATTATATTCATGAAATGAAGTTAAAAATTTTTTCTAATAAATTTACAAGCGAATTAAGTGAGTTTAGAAAGAAAATAATTATATAAGTAATAAATAAAGCATATTTTATTAAGTTTATGAACGCTCTTATTTTTATTTGCATATTAATCCTTTCACATTGACAAACAGGGGATAGTGGTATATCCCTATTACTAAAATATTAATTGAGGTAGTTGTTTATGATTGGAATACCCTTGACAAATATAAACTAGAAATGTATACTTGATGCAAATTCATATAAAAAATGCTGAGAAAAGAAGAGTATATATGGAATGCTGAACAGAGAACCTTGCCGGAAGAAATTCTTAAGTGCTGAGAGCAGGGGACAGTGGAACATATAGAAGATGGTCTTGGAGCTGCGTAGCTGAGGTTTTAAGCTTAGGTTACGACGTATTCACACGTTAACGTGAGAGACTGTGTTAGCAGTCGGTAAGATACTAGCTGAAAAGTTAGTATGAATTAAAGTGGCACCACGGGAGATACTCTCGTCTTTAAATAGACGGGGGCTTTTTTTATTTTTAGGCTTGTTTTACAAGCAGGCACCCTATTCTTTATTTTTAAGAAAAAACCACATAATAGTCGTAATGGGTGTTAGAGAGTGTTAATTTGTATTATTTTATACCATTAAACTAACTATAAATATAAGGAGGAGATGTTATGAGCAAAAAGCCATATTACATCACAACTGCAATTGCATATACATCAGGTAAGCCGCACATTGGAAATACCTATGAAATCGTGCTTGCGGATAGTATTGCAAGATTTAAGAGATTGGAAGGTTATGAGGTATTCTTCCAGACAGGAACCGATGAGCATGGACAAAAAATTGAGGAAAAGGCTGCAGAAGTAGGAGTTTCTCCAAAAGAGTTCGTAGATAAGGTAGCAGGTGGAATTAAAGACATTTGGGATTTAATGAATTCTTCTTATGATAAATTCATTCGTACAACCGACGTGGATCATGAAAAACAGGTTCAGAAGATCTTTAAGAAGTTATATGATCAGGGTGATATCTACAAAGGTAATTACGAAGGAATGTATTGTACTCCATGTGAGTCCTTCTTTACTGCTTCCCAGCTTGTAAATGGAAAATGTCCTGACTGTGGAAGAGAGTGTCAGCCAGCAAAAGAAGAAGCGTATTTTCTAAAGCTTAGCAACTATACGGGGAGGTTAATTGATCATATCAATACACATCCAGAGTTTATTCAGCCAGAATCCAGAAAGAATGAGATGATGAACAACTTCTTATTACCTGGATTACAGGATTTATGTGTATCCAGAACCTCTTTCAAATGGGGTATTCCAGTAGACTTTGATCCGAAACATGTTATTTATGTATGGATTGATGCGTTAAGCAACTATATCACTGGTATTGGTTATGACTGTGATGGAAATTCTACTGAGCAGTTTAATAAGTTCTGGCCAGCGGATTTACACTTGATTGGTAAGGATATTTTACGTTTCCACACAATTTATTGGCCAATCATGTTAATGGCACTTGATTTACCATTACCAAAGCAGGTATTTGGTCATCCTTGGTTATTACAGACGGATCCAAATGCAAAAGACGGTTCTGGCGTGAAGATGAGTAAGTCCAGAGGTAACGTATTATATGCCGATGATTTAGTTGAATTCTTTGGTGTAGATGCAGTTCGTTACTTCGTACTTCATGAGATGCCATTTGACAATGATGGTGTGATTAACTGGGAGCTTATGGTAGATCGTATGAATTCCGATCTAGCGAATACCTTAGGAAACTTAGTAAATCGTACGATTTCAATGTCAAATAAGTACTTTGAAGGTGTTGTAAATAAAACTGACGTAACAGAGCCAGTAGATGCAGACCTAATTGAAGTTGTAACAAAGACGAGAGATAAAGTGGTTGCAAAGATGGCAAACCTTCGTGTTGCAGATGCAATTTCTGAGATCTTTACGTTATTTAAGAGATGTAATAAATATATTGATGAAACGATGCCATGGGCTCTTGCAAAAGAGGAAGAAAAGAAGGCTAGACTTGAAAACGTATTATATAACTTAGTTGAGAGTATCTGTATTGGTGCTAATCTTTTAGAGCCATTCTTACCAGAATCCGCAGAGAAGATTTTAGCACAGTTAAACGCTAAAAAGAGAAACATTGAGGAGCTTGCTACATTTGGATTATACGATAACGGTACGAAGGTTACAGATCAGCCACAGATCTTATTTGCTCGACTTGATTTAAAAGAAGTTTTAGCAAAGGTGGAAGAGAAACATGCAAGCGAAGTAGAGGAGACAGCAAAAGTGGAAGAAGTAAAACAAGAAGAAACTGTAATTGAGATACCAGCAAAAGATGAAATTACCTATGACGATTTTGCAAAACTGCAATTTCAAGTAGGTGAAATTATTGCTTGTGAAGAAGTGAAGAAATCAAAGAAACTTCTTTGTTCCCAAGTTAAAATTGGAAATCAAGTAAAACAGATTGTATCTGGAATCAAGGCTCATTATACTGCAGAAGAAATGGTTGGTAAGAAGGTTATGGTTTTAGTGAACTTAAAGCCAGCAACTTTAGCAGGCATCGTATCAGAAGGTATGTTATTATGTGCTGAGGATGAAAATGGAGTACTTGCATTAATGACACCAGAAAAACCAATGCCATCTGGAGCAGAAATCTGCTAAGGAGTGAGGAATATAAAGCTATATATTGTAAGGAATTTAAACCTATTTTTTAAAAAGTAGATAAAAAGGGAACAAGGGAGTCTTTGTGTGGTGTTTCTTAACACTGTAGAAAGACAATCTTGTTCCCTCTTTATTCTGTGTACTGGCCTTGCTAACCAGAAACAGAATAAGGATTATACGGAATATGGGGCAGAATTTTTCACTTGTTTTAGTAGGAATTTATAGCGGTGTTGGATTGCATTCACCTGATAGATACAGCTATCTATTAAGTCTGGATCAACGACATTCTCAAAATTAGAATAAGCGGACTCTAATTCTTTTTGTGTATTTGCGATTTCTTTTAATAGTTCTTTGTTAAATTCATCTTGGTTTTTCTTAAATAATTTCATACCATTCACCACCTTTTAATAGCTATAAGAAAGCAAATTAGAAAGCTTCCATTTTAATAATTTGTTATATTATAGTCTTACATTGGAATCAATATACATGCTTGTATTCTTTTTTCTATTTATTTTCTTGTTTTTGGATTGGCTAAGCGGAATATAAGTTCACCTGTAACATTGTACCGGTGATATCTTAATCATAAATTTAATTTGCATTAAGAAATGGAGCAAGAATGAAGAAAAAGTGAGAAAACTCTATGAGAATTTAGTCTATCTTTTCTTGGACAGAATATACTTACATTAAATAGGCCAAGTGGTCCTAAGGTATTTAAGAGAGAGGTAAAAAGGAATATGAAGCAATATATTTCCTATTTGTTATTTGCACTTGCTGGTATGCTATTTGCATGGTATCTATATGTGAATCATAAGAAATGGATTGGTACTGTAATCGTTCGTGCAGTTCTATCCATTGTTGTAATTTATCTTATTAATACAGTTGCTCTAAATTTCGGTATCGTAACGTTAGTTGGAGTTAATATTGTAAGCATTGGAGTAACGGCATTCTTAGGGGTTCCGGGTTTACTGTTATTATATGGAGCGTCACTTTTTTTCTAAGATAGTAATGTAGTGTGTTGATTATTATCTAAAAATGAAATAATATAAAATGTTTAGATTCTATGTTCTATCGATGAAAGAATGGACAGGTTCCAGGAAAGAATTGACGGTTTACAAATAAAGGGATAAGATAGATATATTCATTGCATTAAAATACACCTAATGCAATGATTTTTTTTGGATTCTTGATATTATTGTAAGAGGAGGTGAGGTTATGGATTGGCAAAAGTGCATGAACCAAGCACTTGATTATATTGAAAATAATCTATCTTGTGATATTGATTATTCTGTAACGGCAAAGATTATGAACTGCTCGGAATGGGAATTTCGTCGAATTTTTTCTTTTTTTGCTCAAATTCCATTATCCGAATATATTCGTCGCAGGCGATTGACAATGGCTGCAATAGATATTAAAAACGGCGAAAAAATAATCGATGTTGCTATACGCTATGGTTATGATTCTCAAGCAGCTTTTTCAAGAGCATTCAGTCGATTGCATGGAATAGCGCCATCCTTGGCTCGAGACGAGGGGGCTATGCTAAAAATATTTCCACGCCTGACCTTCAAACTTATATTAATGGAGGGAAATAGTATGGAGAAGAATCCTGGTCACAGAACAAATATTATAGGTGCAGGCGAAGTTGGTTGTGCTGTTTCGGTTGATGGGGATAAGAATAACATTCGCAAAATGAACGGCTCTTTTTGGGACACGAAAGGAAATGAGGTTATCGGTACAACTGCGCTACCTTTATATGGAGCATTTGTTTCGGAAGAAAAATGTCGTCTTTTTGGCAATGTTTCAGGGAAAAAACTATTGGAAATATGTTGCGGAACTGGCCATTCTCTGCAATATCATGGTGACCGCAATGCTTCCGAGTTATGGGGTATCGATATTTCTGAAAAACAAATAGAAAAGGCTAAACAGCATTTATCGTCGAAAGGTTATTTGGCAAAATTGTTCTGTTCTCCAATGGAAGAAGACTGTGGAATACCTGTAGATTATTTCGACTATGTTTATTCGATTTATGGTGTAGGCTGGTCTACAGATCTTGCGGGTACTTTTTGTCGGATTGCTTCCTACCTAAAAAAAGACGGCGTATTTATTTTCAGTTGGTCTCACCCAATACACAAATGCGTTGCTTTCGAAAATGATTCGCTTTCTTTTAAAAAATGTTATTTTGATGAATCTTGGTATTCTGTATCTCTTGATGGGGGTGCAATATCTTTATCGGATCGTAAGCTATCAACTTATATCAATGCTTTAACAAAAGCAGGATTTATTATTGACGAAATGATTGAAGAATCTGATGATGAGATTATTCAATTAAAAAAGGATAGTGACTTTGCTAAAAAGGCTAAAATGCTTCCAGTAACATTTGTAATCAAAGCAAGGAAATTATAGCAAAAAAAGGAGTGCGGTATGGATTTTTTACATAGGGTAAACGAATTAATAAGAAAAAGTGATCATATGGAAATTTTAGATTCGGAATCCTATTTTCGAAAAATATACTATGATAATCATAATGAAGTAATATTAGAACATACCGTTTATAAAGAAGATTTATATACGTCGTATCAGATGTATCAACTTACGTATGATACTCACAATAATATAGTATGTAAGGAATCCATCTATATCCTAAGGGAATTAGAAAGGTCCCACGGTTTTACTTATTATGAGTATGAGTACGATGAGAATGGTAATGTCTTAAGCAAAGTAACCCTTAATGATAATCATAAACGTAATGAGTTAATAAATTATTACTATAGGAATAATCTCTTAATAAAAAAAGAAATATGGGAGAAAAAATTACAACGGTATTTAACAGATCCCATAACAGATGAAGTATTATGTTATTATATTCATACCTACCATTACGGTGAGGACATGAAACTTCTGTTAGAGACTGTTACGTTTCCAACTGGTGAAGTTTGTTACTATGTGGACTACCATGATAACGAAATATACCCGGATGGTAAAATCATAAATCCGGCAAAGTCAGAATATGCATGGATGGTACTGTCAAAGGATGTTTATATTGAAATCACCGAAAAGTATTATACCCCTGAGGTATTAAAAGAAATTGTAGAGTACGTCCGAGCAACATATGAAAGTACATCGGTTATACTTTGGGTAAGGGGAATTTGGGAGGATTGTTATAGTAATCCGCTTTATGAGTTATATAGATATTATTTAGACAACTTAGATATTAGTATTAACTATACATATTAATTTTTTCGTAAAATAAAATGCTGCTCTTATATATCTAAAAGTAATAGGAGTAGCTTTTTATTGTCAATCGCACCGATCCAAGTGGATAACTTTTTAAAATTGTGGATATTGTATAAAAATTTTTTCTTCTCTGTGCATACCGATGAAAATACCGAGAAGTTCTGAAAAAGAGTTGACGGCTTACAAATTAAGGAATATGATAAATCTATCTAATAAAGTTGCCTATCAAAATATAAAAAAATTTTCTCCCTTTATTCCTTTTGGAGGACATCAGATATAAGGGGAAGGTAGGCAGTATCTAAGGATTTAATTTCTTAAATTTCTTATAAGTACTAACATCTATCTTGTTTCTTAGGAAATAGTCTTTGATTTAATTCAGGGGGAGTATATGAAAATTACTGTTGCCATATTAGATCGCCAGGAGGATTATGCGCGTCTTTTGATGGAATTTATGAATCAACAGGCGGATTATGGATTCTTCACGGTCGCATTTACAGAGGAGGAACTATATCGAGATTTTGAGAAGGATCATAAGGTGGATATCCTCTTGTACGCAGAAGAGTTCCGAGAAGGTATGATAACGAATCTTTCCAAAGTTAGCTACTGCTTGTGTGAAGATACCTCATTTAGTAACGAGTCTATTTTTAAATATCAATCTGCTAGCAATATAATGAATCTGTTACTTGAACGATATATAGATCTTGGATACACATGGAAACCAGTCACAAAAAATACTGGGAAGCAAAAGGTAATCGGAGTGTTCTCTCCATGTTATGAGATTAGGCAATCTCATATCGCTATAATTCTTGCAAAATATTTAGCTACGAAGGAGAAATGTGTCTATCTTTGTTTACAGCCTATTTTTCCTTCTGAGATTCTTGGATATGGAGAGCACAGCAGTTTAAGTGACGTAATTTACTTACTAAAGCAGGATGGAGCAAATAAGAGTGTAAAGATAAAACAATGTCTGGAACAAGTGGGAGAGTTAAATTGTATCTTAGGAACTTATTATTTTGCAGAAATTTATGAATTAACCTTTGATGAGATTATAAATTTAATCACTGAGCTTAAGGAGAATCTGTTATATGAAACAATCGTGATAGATTTTTCCCTTTATACCTCCTTAGCACTCGATTTATTAAAAGTCTGTGACGTATTGTTAATGCCACAATTAGCTGGAGAGGCTAGGCAATGTTTCAGTATTGCTTTTGAGGAACAATTAAAAAGAACCGGGCAGGATCAATTGCTAGAGAAGTTAGTACAGATAGTGATTCCTTATGAAGAGCAAAAGCAAAAAAGTATACGATTAGATAAACAAAAAGAAGCAGAATATCAACAGATTCTAAAAGAACTGCAATTCTAAAGGTTATTCAATTCTAAAAGTTATTCAATTCTAAAAGATACTACAATACTAAAAATACTACAATTTTAAAAGATACTTAATTCTAAAGATATTCAACTATATAAGATGTTCAATTCTATAAGAACTTCAATTTTAAAGAACTCCAATACTGATAATACTTCAATTTTAAAAATATTTCTTTTATAAAATACTTTTTAAATATAACTGGATTTACTTGCTAATTCTAAAGGTTGAAAATGAATTTCGTAAGTATAAAAACAAAACTCAAAAGGGGGTGATGACTGTCTATGGAACAGAGGAAGCAAGAATTACAAGAACAAATTCTTGCGGGAATAGATATGACAAGAGAATTAACAGAAGAAGAATTATTTGACCATATTGATGAAGCGATTAAGGTTCGTGGCAAAGAAGAATACATAAGTATTACCGAAAAACAACGACTTCGTATAGAAATCTTTAATTCCATTCGTAGGCTTGATGTATTGCAGGAACTTGTTGAAGATACTTCCATTACAGAAATTATGATAAATGGTGCGAAAGAAATATTCGTGGAGCGAGATGGAAAACTGATGAAATGGGAGAAGGAGTTTGAATCAGATCGTAAGCTTGAGGATGTGATTCAAACGATTGTCGCAGGGGCGAACCGTATTATTAATGAAGCGAGCCCAATTGTGGATGCAAGATTAAAGGATGGCTCCCGTGTCAATATAGTACTTCCACCCATAGCAATCGGAGGACCAACCGTTACGATTCGTAAGTTCCCCAAGGAAACAATGACAATGGAAAAGCTGGTGACAATTGGTTCCTTGACCGAAGAAGCTGCTGAGTTTTTAAAGAAATTGGTGATTGCAGGCTATAATATCTTTGTTAGTGGAGGTACCGGTTCAGGAAAAACAACCTTCTTAAATGCATTGTCAAACTACGTTCCCTCGGAAGAACGAATCATTACCATCGAAGACTCTGCAGAGCTGCAAATACGTAATATTCCAAATTTAGTTCGCTTGGAGGTAAGGAATGCAAACGTGGAGGGGAAGAATGAAATCTCGATTCGTGACTTAATCAAAAGCAGTCTTCGTATGAGGCCCGACCGTATTATTGTCGGAGAAGTTCGAGATGCCTCCAGTATTGATATGTTACAAGCTCTCAATACAGGACATAACGGAATGAGTACAGGACATTCCAATTCTCCAACGGATATGTTATCTCGATTAGAAACCATGGTTTTACTTGGGGCGGATATACCACTATTGGCTGTTAGAAAGCAAATTGCATCCGCAATTGATATTGTAATTCACCTTGGAAGACTTCGAGACAAGACGAGAAAAGTTTTAGAAGTCGTAGAGGTTTTAGAATGTGTGGATGGGGAAATCGAAGTGAATCCGCTTTTCTTATTTTCAGAAGAAGGGGAAACGAAGGAGGGAAAAGTATTAGGAGAACTAAAAAAGACAGACAATTCACTACTCCATGTACAAAAGTTATTACGTGCAGGGCTATCCTTATAAAGGAGGTAGTAAATTGAAAAATCAAGATTTTTCAAACACGAATTTGTACTGTCGCTTAAATTCGCAGAATTGCGACAGAATGGAGTATAGATGGTTGAGGATTACGATATTTATCATATGAATAAAAAAGAATTTCTTGTATGCCTGTTCAAAGGTTTTCTATTGTGTCTTATTGTAAGTTTCTTATTTTATCAAAATATCTTTTTATGTCTATTATTATCACCCTACCTATATTTTTTTTATAAAAAGGAACAAAGAAAAATGGCAGAGGATCGCAAAAAGAAACTAAATACTGAGTTTTTAGATGGGATTCATAGTTTGTCAGTAGCCTTAGAAGCAGGGTATTCGGTTGAGAATGCTTTTAAAGCAGCAATCAAAGATTTGGGGTTAATGTATTCAAAAGAGGCACTCATAATGAAAGAATTTCAATGTATTGTATCTCAGATTAATCATAATATTCCTATTGAAAATGCCATTGGTGAATTCGCAAATCGAAGTAAGTTAGAAGATGTGGAATGTTTTTCAGAAGTTTTTAAAACAGCCAAACGTACTGGCGGAGATTTAGTCGCTATTATTAAAATGACAGGTAAAACAATTGGTGAAAAGGTAGAGGTTATGAGAGAAATCGAAACATTAATTACAGCGAAAAAGATGGAGGCTAATATCATGAAGTTAGTGCCATTTGGTATCTTAGGATATATGTTACTTGGCAGTCCTCAGTTTTTAAAACCTCTTTATCATAATTTATTTGGAATTATTTTTATGACAATTCTATTAGGGATTTATTTATTTCTAACTAAGTTAGTAGATAAAATTATTGCCATTCGAGTGTAAATAGATTGGAGATACTATGACATACGCAATTCTATTTGTTCTTATTCTCATTCTTGTTCTCTTTTTTCTTTCAAAATCCTATGACAAAGAATTCATTGATGGTCTTGATAGCAAAGAACATCCGCTAAAGAGACTCTATTCTTTCGTCGGATTTTGCTGGTTTCAAATAATTCACCGACCACAAAAATCAAATAGGAAAGAGACAGCATCCTTGTATCAAAAAGGAGCGCTAATGACTTTTGTATTTCTATTATTTTTAATCATTCTTCTTATCAATGAACAAAAAGCCCCCAAAGAAATTCTACAAGATGGCTATAAAATAGAACGCCCAGAAGTAGGAGAAGGATCGAAAACTTATCACCTTGGATATCAACTTGGGGCAGAGGAAGAAGATCTTACCTTTGAGATAACAGAAAAACAAGTGAAAAAAGAGGATAGAAAGAAGATGTTTCAAGCAGCAGAAGCTGCCTTATATAAGATAATCCTAAATAAGAATATAGATTTTAATCAAGTAACTTCTGATTTAAAGTTTCCAAAACAATTTGGTTCTCCAGCTCTTAGCGTCTCTTATAAAACTGGACAATCAGATTACCTGTGGGAGGATGGAAGTATACGAGGGGAAGGAGCACCTAAGGAAGGTATACCAACCAGTATTAACGTAACGCTACGATACTTTGAGGATACTTATGAATTTCAAATTAATATTACAATATTACCTCCAATAGAGCCAGAATTATCAATAAAGGAAATCATGGAATTAGAAGTGAAAAGAAGAGAGGAGGAAAACAGGGAAGAAGAAATGGTCACACTTCCAAGCGTGGTTTTGGGTGACCAAGTTTTATGGAAACCTATCAAAAATAATTCCTCCATTCCTTTATTACTTATAGGGATTTTGGTTATGGTATGTATTCCATTTTTCATAGAGCAGAAAAAAAGAGAAAGAGAGCAGCAAAAACAGGAGCAACTTTTGCTTGATTATCCGGAGATCATGATGAAATATACGCTATTACTTAGTGCAGGTATGACAACATATGGAGCATGGGAGCGTATTGTAAAAGATTATAACACGCGTAGGGAAAGAGAGTTAGGAGGCACCAGGCGAAATAAGAAGAAATTAAGTAAAAGCAAGAGTATGAAATCTATGCGATACGCCTATGAAGAAATGATAATAACAAAAAATGAAATCGACCTTGGAGTGTCAGAGTCAGTTGCTTATGAACGTTTCGGAAGGAGATGTAAGCTTCTTTCTTATCTTAGATTTAGTACGATCATAGTTCAGAATATGAAAAAAGGGAACAAAGGGATGATTCCTATGCTAGAAGCGGAGTCAGTGCAAGCACTTCTTGACCGGAAGGAGCAGGCAAAACGTCTAGGAGAGAGGGCCTCCACGAAGATGCTAATGCCCATGATGGGAATGTTATGTATTGTGATTGCAATACTTATGGTACCCGCAATGATGTCCATGGGGATGTAATAGATTCAATACTGATTGAAATCACTATGTTACAAAAGATAAGAGCTGTTAGACGGCTTAAATATAATTTAAAATTATAATTATATAGTGCTAACGCACTAGAATAGAGGAGTGTATGAGAAAAGTGAAAAGTAAAGATAAGAATATATTAAGAAATAATCAAGGGTTTGGAGTAGTGGAAGTTATTCTAATTATCGTTGTTGTGATAGCGCTTATTATTATATTTCAAGAGCAGATAACAAGTATTTTTAATAGAGCGATGGGAGCATTAAAGGCTAGTACAGATAGTTATTTTAATAATATTACACCAGCTCCGTAAGGAGGTATTTCAATGAGGAAGCAAAAAGCAAGTGGAGTAATAACTATCTATCTGACCTTGACATTATCCATCATGATAACACTCATTGTTACAACCATCGAGATGGCTCGTGTGTCTGCTGCAAAAGCATATAGTGAGCGAGTGTTACAGACAGCGATGGAATCAACCCTATGTGATTATTATTTACCTTTATTTGAGCGGTATCATGTGTTTGGGCTAGATATCGGATATGGTAGCAGTATAGCAGATAGTAATTTATTAGTAGATGAAATTAGAAAAGGAATAGAAGTTAGTTTTCTTCCAACGAAAGATGACCCACTATCTAACCTTCTATTACAAAATAAAACCTATCTCATATGTAATCCAATGCTAGAGGAACTTTCGGTGGAGAATATCCACTATATCACGGACCTCGACGGTGAATTTTTTCGAAAGCAAGCAACTTCTTATATGAAATATCAAGCTGCAGCAGATGGGTTAGAGTATTTATTGGATTCGGCGCATGCTTTAGAAAAAACAGAAAAGGCAAATCTAAAGTTTGAAGAAAAGATGAAGGTAGAGCAGGAATTCATGCTAATCGATAAGGATATCTTAAAGTTGATGGAACTCATTGATGGGATAAAAATAAAAGATAACCAAATCGAGTGTAAAAAAGGAAAGCCAAAAACATTAGATTCTTTTACAAAAAAGCTACTTTCCACAGAGCCAACGATGGAGAACACGTTGATTAACCATTCCACAATATTTGATTCGTTAAAGGGTAACTACCTCAATTATCCAAATCAATTGAATAGCTTAAAGGATAGTGCACAGGATGTAATGGAGCGCTATCGTACTGCCTATGAGAATGCAGTTAGACAACGTGAGGAGGCGCTTTTAAGCCTGCGTGCCGAAAGAGCAGACATGATAAAAGAATCAAAGGACAAACCCTGTGATACCACGAAGATTGATGCAAGGATTACGTCATTAGAACAATCTCCAATTACAATAGATATCTATGTATTGGATAGTCTTATGGCAAGCTGTAATTCTATCAATCAGAAAATGAATAGTTTTCTTAATACATTAAAAGAGGTAAAAGAAAAAGCAAATCAGGCACTTTCCTTGGTACAAAAAATTAAAGAAGCTAGATATAAAGCACAAGATAGTAAGAATAGTTTTTTAGACGGATTAAACAAGGCAAGAGAAGAAATAGGAGATGCCTTATACGAAGAATTATCAAAATCTTCAGAGGAGATGGAGAGGTATTCAAATCCTGAAGAAAAAGGCATCGGAATAATTAAAGACATCGTAAGTATGGAAGAAACCTTAAAACAAGATATAAAAGTATTAGATGAGGTAGAAAGATATCTATTGCCTAATATGACCTATACAGAAGAGGGATATGCTGCATGGCTTTCAAAAGTTAACCTAATACATACTTCTTTGGATCATTTTAAATTAGATGGGCTTGCTTTTGATTACAGTGGTGTTAATTTCTCGGAAGAAAAGAATAGTATCTTAAAAGCTGGAAAGTCCTTGATATCGGATGGCTTACTAAACTTAGTACTGGAAGATGTGAATAGCATATCAAAAGCGGAATTATATCAGTTAGAATTACCTTCCTTTACAGCCAAGAAATCTCCAGAGAAGAGTTCACAGGCTGAGAATAATATTAAAAACATTATGAACACTGAGGATAGAGAGGATATTACCACAACAGGGATAGGAAGTTACGGAACCGATGCACTTGGTAGTTTCGCAAATAGCTTGGTAGAGGAATTATTGTTTCAAGCATATGAAAATGAACACTGTACCTATTATTTATCAGAAGGCTATAAGCCTGGGCAGGTTCTACAATATGAGCTTGAGTATTTATTATATGGGAATATGAGTGACAAAGAAAATGTATCCTCATTTATCAATCGTTTAATTTTAATACGTACCATTGGAAATATGATTTCTGTATTAACAGATGCAAATAAGGTGAGAGAAGCAAGTGAATTTGCTGCCTTAGTTGTGGGATTTTCGGGGTTGCCTTTTTTAATCAGTGTCGTAAAGTATGTAGTTTTATTTATCTGGGCATTAGAACAATCTTTAGTTGAAACAGCAGCGATGCTTTTGGGTAAAAATGTCCCCATATTTAGTATGAAAGACGACTTTGTAGTTGAATTTAAGGATTTGGCAAACTTCAATAAAGATGGAATCACAAAAAAGGCAAAAGATTATAAAACAAAAGAAGGAATTTTAAGTGTAGGTTACAAAGGATATCTTCAAATATCGTTATTTTTTTCAAATAAAAATAATCAATATTACCGGATGATGGACTTAATACAGGAAAATTTTCGTTATGAATATGAAGATACCTTTCGAATACGTAATTGTGTTGTAAGTTATCGTGCGGTGGCTAAGGTTAGCATGCCCGAACAGTTTTTTTCACTTCCATTCGCTATACATCGTGAGGCTTTGTCCATTCACGGTTACCTATATTTGGCCCAAAAAGCAGTCTCATATTAATTCCTCCTAAGAGGGTGTGGTGAGGTCTTTGTTTTTTACATATTAAAAATAAAAAAAATCTCTCTCCAAGAACATTTGCCGATGTTGTCGTGTAAAAAACAAAGACTTGACCACACCCTATGGGACTGTAAAAGAAGAAATTGATTTAAGTGGGAGGAGAGTTGGTGTTAAAAAAAAGAGAAAAGGGATTATTAACATTAGAGGCTTCCTTAGCATTACCGATATTCGCATTTGCAGTTTATGCATTAGTTTTTTTCTTTCAGGTCATTGCTGCACAGGACTGCCTTCATTATTATGCGACTAAGGTTGCTAGTAATATATCGTCCTATGGGATGATAACAAATTATGTTATGAATTTTAGTGAAGATGAGGATAGTAGTGCAGAGATAAAGGAAAATTTAAACGAGGATGATGAGACAATCTTCTCTGGGTTATTTGATACATCGGATATCACAAATATACTTACGTCTGCAGCAAGTGGTATTATGCTGAAAGAATCTATAAAACCATATGTGAAGGATCATCATGCTATAACGAATTGTATTCAAGGTGGATATGCAGGAATATCATTTTTAGGGTCGTCTCTGTTTGATGAAGAGGAGTGTATCCAGGTTGTAATGCAATATAAGATACAGCTTCCGATATGGAAAGATATTTTACCAGTATTTCCAGTGGTACAGCGAATAAGAATTCGAATGTTTAATGGACATGCAGTACCTTCCTCGCTGAAAACAGATGAGGGAGACAACGAAGATGGTGAATATGTTTATATTACACCAAACGGAACCGTATATCATACCAATGCAAATTGTTCCCATATTAAAATCAATGTTCAAGCAGTGGATAGTACAAGGATTTCTTTTATATACAATTCTAATCATAGTACTTACCGAGCATGTGAATTGTGCTTTCAAAAAAACTCAACACTTCCTAGTACCGTTTATATCACAGAATATGGAGATTGCTATCATAGTAGCCGTACTTGTTCTGGTATAAAACGTACTGTTATAAAAGTGCTGTTGACTGAGGTAGGAGCGAGAGGCGAGTGTAGTAGATGTAAAACATATAAGAAGGAGTAATTCAAACGAAAAACAAGCGAAAAGAATAGGGGGAGTTAAGAACGTGTTATCCATGATCAGTTTTGGTGAGATAAGTTTAATGAGTATTTTTAAACTTTGTGGAGTAATCTGGATTGGAGTAATACTCTTTATCTTAGGAATACAGGATATAAAACGGAAGGAAATCTCGTGTTGGTGGCTTATTAGTTTACTTCCGCTTATTGTTTTTGAACTAGCCATGCCCTCTGAGATAACATTGATCGAAAGAATATTCGGAATACTTCTTGGGCTTTTCTTTGTAATCCTTAGTAAGGTTACAAGAGGGCAGATTGGTATTGGAGATGGGTATATTCTATGTGCAATGGGAGTGATACTTGGTATTGGCAAATCTACAATTCTTTTAAGTTATGCATTTTTGTTAACTTCTGCTGTGTCTATCGTTCTCCTTGTGTTTTTTCGGTGCAATCGTAAGAAAACAATTCCGTTTGTACCATTTTTATTTTTGGGGTACCTTGGCTGTATCTTAATAAAATAGGAGATGTAGCACCAACATAGAAGTTATAATCCCGCCACGGTGCTAATCACGTATAGAGAATCTCTCTACAGTTAGAGTTCATGAATCAATGCGTAAGAGATGGATTAATTTACAATAGACGAAGCAGCTAACGATAAGGAGTAAAAATGATAAAAAAAGCTTTTTTTACAGTGGAAGCAGCTTTTGTTTTACCACTTGTATTTTATACGATTTTATTTCTTTTAAATTATAGTTTCTATAGCCATGACAGAACAAAATTACAAGCATTAGGGGAGGAAGTAGCTTTAAAAGCTGCTTCCTATATCTCTTACCAAGTTGATATGGACTGGACAGTATTAAGAGAAGAAGATTATTTATCCAAAAGTATTCTCTATCCATTTGGTGTGGGAAGAGAAAAGGATGAGAGAAAGGTATTAAGTTATGTAAATGAAACATTAACTAATGGTTATTGGGTATGTGAGATAAGAGATTTACAAGTTCAGACTACCTTGTCTAAGGTTAAAATAACAGGTAAATTAAAAGCAGTTTTTCCAAGTGCAAAACTGTTTGGAATTTTAAAGAAGGATAGTTTCACAGTGCCTTTTTGCTTTGAGGAAAGTATATTTTCGAGGGAAGAGAAAACAAGATTATTTGAAGTATCGATAAATCTTGGTAAAAAAATAAAGGGAGTAGATAAGGCAGTACAGAAATTAAAAGAACTTGTAGGAAAGATGAAATAAATATCAGAAAAAATTAATGTTAAAAGTAAATACAGGGATTATTAATATAAACAGTAATGTAGGGATGCTTTACTGTTAGAAGTAAATGTCGTAATGATTTAAGTTAAAAGTAAATGTCGTAATGAACTAAGTTAGAAGTAAATGTCGCAATTAACTAAGTTATAATCACAGGAATGAATTTACTAAATATGCTGTGTAAGGTTTCGTATTAGCATAAATTGGGCTAAATATGGTGGATAGAGGGAGTGAATAAACGTGGGAAAAGAAGATATCCGTTCGGAATGGAAACGGGACATGTATCATAACTATTTGATTTTCAATGGAAGAGGAGAGGAGAGGGCGTCTTTTCAGGAGAAGATGCTGGAACATAATAAAATTGAAGGAATACTATCTTTTCAAGTTCATTCCATCGATAATCATAAACAATTTCATTATGAAGTTACAGGATACCAAGCGATTTCTTGTATATCTGAAAAGGTTCCTCTAAGGCTAAGTCAAGTAACAATGCTTCTTAATCATCTGTTAGCAGTTTTAAAAGATGCAAAATCGTATCTTTTAGATACCAAGGATTTTGTGTTGTTACCAGAATACACGTTTATCCATTTGCCGGATTATAAATTAGGTTTATGTTATTATCCGGGGTATCATGTTCCGCTTCAGGAACAGCTGGTTGCATTTTTAGAATTTTTAATGGGGAGTGTAGATTATCAGGATAAGGAAGCGGTACTATTTGTGTATTCACTTTATATGAAGAGTAAGGAAGATAGTATCACGATACAAGAACTTAAGTCTTTTATGGAGGAACTGGAAGTAAAAGATAAATCAGATACGCTATATATGGAAAATGGATTAGAATCGCAAGGTAAACTGGATAAAGTGAAAGAACCCCAAAGTAATAGAGAGCCTTATCAAAGCAAAAATACCATAAAGCAGCCATCTAATTTTAATAAACATAATGAAGAAAAGAAGAATCAGAAGCTTAAGGAATCTTTGGCGAATCCATCTCGAAGAAATCTTTTACAATATAAAGTGACTTCTTTATTAGCAGATACAAAAGAAAGAATACTTGGGAAAGAAAATGAAAACGGAGCAAGTAAGAAATATGGTAATCAAAAGAAAGAAACAAAGAAGGAACATAAATATCCCTTTGTAAAAGAAAAGCTGGAGCAGGAAGAAGAAATCCTATACTATCCTTTCTTTTGCTATGCTTTATTTGCAGTACTATTTATTGTATGTATCGGAATTTTCCTATACACTTATCAAAAGGGATTTTTATATCAATCCTTAAAGAAAAAGATAGATGGATTAAAGTTAATCTCTTTACTTTCTGTTATGGGAGTCATATTGGGTTATGGTTATTTGAAAATATTTGCGAAAGAAAGAAAGCTAAGTCGCATTATAACAAGAACTACCTATCAAATGCCAGATAAGGAAGATTTATTTTCTAATTCTGTATCTTCAGAAGATAATAGCTTGATAGAAAATAGTTATAGAATACATAAGCAAGACAATAATCTGAATTTTAATAATCTTTCTAATTTTACATGGGAAAATAATGAATCCCCTATGATTTATGGAGAGGATTCATCTTCTGATTATTCGGGAGAATCTTATGGCTCTGGAGAAGCTTATCATTCGGGAGAATCCTACGACGAGGAGGAGTGCACGATACTGCTTACTTGCCCTGATAAAGAATACGATACTCTTATTCCTTTAGAATCAACGAAATATGATACAATAGAAATTAAGGAGTATCCATTTTATATAGGGACTGCAAAAAATAACCTGGGTTATAGTTTAATTAACACCGCGGTTAGTAGATATCATGCAAAACTTGAAAAGGATGAGAGTAGATTTATATTAACAGATCTTGATTCCACGAACGGGACTTTTGTAAATGGAAGAAAATTAATGCCAAACGAGAATTTTGAAATAAAGCAAGGAGATACGGTTTCCTTTGCAAACATAGGTTTTATCTTTCATTGTTTAAACAAGTAGAATGAGTTAGCTACCAAGGTTAACCCGTATATTTTACATAAGTTTACTTGCCCAAATAAATCAACTGTTATATAATGTTGATAATTAGGTAATTACTTATAGAGACAAGGAGGTGTTGTAGCGGTCCTTTGAAAAAGGGAATCAAAAGGCCGTACAACACCCTTTTGGATTTTTGAGAGTTTAATTATCAGACAACAGGTAACGGCTAAAGTAAAAACTTAATTGGGCGATGCATAAGGATTATGCAGATACAATCTGTCCAGGCATATAACATATGCAAGAATGGAGGTATTTATGGAAAAGTACATTATGGCACTTGATCAGGGGACAACAAGTTCGCGATGTATTCTTTTTAACCAGAGAGGGGAAGTTTGCAGTGTAGCGCAGAAGGAATTCACGCAGGTGTACCCAAGAACTGGCTGGGTGGAACATAGACCGATGGATATCTGGTCTTCTCAGATAAGTGTGGCAGCAGAGGCGATGGCAGCAATTGGTGCGAAAGCAGAAGATATTGATTCGATTGGAATTACAAATCAAAGAGAGACCACTATTGTTTGGGATAAGAATACAGGAGAACCTGTATATAATGCTATTGTGTGGCAATGCCATCGTACCGCAGATATGATTGAGCAATTAAAAAAAGATGGGTTTGATTCCGTAATAAGAAAAAAGACGGGACTTATCCCAGATGCCTATTTTTCTGCAACTAAGATAAAGTGGATTCTTGATAATGTAGATGGGGTTAGGGAAAGAGCAGAAGCAGGAAGTCTTTTATTTGGAACGGTTGATACCTGGATTATATGGAACTTGACAAAAGGTAGAGTACATGTAACGGATTATACCAATGCTTCACGTACGATGCTTTTTGACATTCATAACCTTTGTTGGGATGATGAAATCTTAACTTATTTTAAAATACCAAAGAGTATGCTACCTAAGGTGCAGGCATCTAGTAGTATCTTTGGACATACCGAAGAAGGTCTTCTTGGTGGTGAAATTCTTATTTCTGGTGCTGCCGGTGATCAACAAGCGGCATTATTCGGACAGTGCTGTTTTGAGCCGGGTGAAGTTAAGAATACGTATGGTACTGGATGTTTTCTTTTGATGAATACTGGAGATACTGCAATTGAATCACAAAATGGATTACTTACAACAATAGCTGCAGGAGATGCGGGGCATATTGAGTATGCATTAGAAGGAAGCGTTTTTGTTGCTGGTGCAGCCATTCAATGGTTAAGAGATGAGCAGAGAATGATTAAAAAGGCCAGCCAGTCAGAAGAGTATGCAAAAGAGGTAGAGGATACAAATGGTGTTTATGTAGTACCAGCATTTACCGGTCTTGGCGCCCCTTACTGGAATCCATATGCTAGAGGGACAATCGTTGGTATTACTAGAGGGTTTAGTAAGGAGCATATGATTCGAGCAACCTTAGAATCACTTGCATACCAAACTGTGAATGTTCTTCATGCAATGGAACAAGACTCTAATATATCCTTAAAGAGTCTTAGGGTAGATGGCGGTGCTAGTGCAAATAATTTCTTAATGCAGTTTCAAGCAGATGTCCTAAACACATTGGTATATCGTCCACAATGTATTGAAACAACGGCGCTGGGTGCTGCTTATCTTGCAGGACTTGCAACTGGATATTTTAAGGACCGAAATGAAATTAAAGATAATTGGACACTTGGCGGTACTTTCTCCCCACAGATGGATGAACAAAAACGAAAGGAACTTTTAAAGGGCTGGAAACGTGCTGTTCGATGTGCGCTTGCATGGGCGGAGGATATCGAGTAAAGGAGTTAAAGCTTGGAATTATATAATAAAATATTAGAATATTTTTTAACCAAGGGATGTCAGCGTTTACAGGTAAATGCATCTGGTATGGATGTATTCTATCAAACAAATCTAGAGCAATGCACCGTATATTGGCTGATTGAAATTTATAATGGAACAGAAATCTTAAATGATCAGTATCAAAACATTAAACGTCAAATCGAAACAGCCTTTTTTAGCAAGGGTTATCAAAAGGTTTTGGTATACGCAATTCTTTGCACAAAGAATACAGAGGAAGCTTTAAAGATTTGTAGGATGAGCGAAAGCGCTTGTATCGTTGATATGCTTCAGTATCGTCTGATGCTTTTTGAGGGTCAGGCTAGGGATGAGAATGGAGTATTTCGTGGGTTAGAGCAACTAATTTCAGAATATGGAAGATTATATTTTGCTACCCATGGAGGGCAGGATTATTCAAGCCAAAATACTGATAGTCAAGGAAACAATGAAAACTCTTGGGGTGGTTATGGCAGTGATTACGAAAATCAAAGAAGTCAAGGTACCCATCAACAAGGCTCCTATCAGCAAGGGTACGGTGATTATCAGTCAGGAAAAGCATATCAGAGAAAGAACGGATTTTTCTCTGGTGTTGGCATAGTTACACTAGTTCTAATTGCACTAAACGCAGTGGTATTTTTCTATACTGACCTGTCCGGTAATTATAATAAGATTATTTCAGAAGGTTGCATTTTCTGGCCGCTTATAAAATTTAATAACGAATACTATCGACTTTTAACCTATCAATTTTTACATGCGAATATAAGTCATCTAGTAAATAACATGCTTATTCTGGCAATTATGGGGTCCACATTGGAGCGACATGTCGGTAAATTTAAGTATCTATTGATTTACTTTCTGTCTGGAATTGTTGCAGGGATTGCCTCTATGAGTTATAATATGTGGAAAGGTTTATTTAGCAATAGTATTGGCGCGTCAGGAGCAGTATTTGGCGTTATAGGAGCAATCGCATTGATTGTAGTAGTGAACAAAGGAAGACTAGAGACGATTGGTACCAGGCAGATTATCATCTTTATAGCACTTAGTTTGTATGGAGGATTTACAAGTCAGGGTGTTGATAATGCTGCTCATGTGGGAGGTCTGCTTGCGGGCTTCTTTATTGCTATGCTTGTTTACCGAAAGAAGAGGGGGCGCATACGTGAAGATTAATATCTATTATGGGGGAAGAGGCTTAATCGAAGATCCAACCATCTGCGTAATGAATAAGATGACAGAGGTTTTAGAGGAACTTCGTGTAGAAGTTACAAGATATAACCTATATGAACAAAAAAATAGCATCAGCATGCTTCCGGGTACATTAAAAGAGGCAGACGGTATTATACTTGCAGTAAATGTGGAATGGATGGGTATCGGTGGGTTTATGCAGCAGTTTTTAGATGCGTGCTGGCTATATGGCGATAAGCAGAAGATGCAAACGCTTAGCATGTTTCCAATTGTAACTGCAAACACTTACGGGGAGCGAGAGGCTGAACTTCATTTAAAGAGATCTTGGGAGGTTCTAGGAGGAACATCTCTCGATGGTATCATAGCTTATGTAGAGAATTCTATCGACTTTGAAGTAAATACTTCCTATGCAGGTATCTTCGAACGAAAAGCGGAGTCATTGTATCGTTTTATTAATCAAAAATCAGTTACATTTTCAAGTAGTAGTCATGCAGTTATGAAAAATACTTTGACAACAACTCCGATTGAATTAACACCACAAGAGAGTGAACAGTTATCAATGTATGTATCAGATGATACTTATGTAAAGAAACAAAAAGAAGACATAGAAGAATTGGCACAGATGTTTCGTGGCATGCTAGAAAAAAGTGGTTCAGAGAAGAATCAGGATTTTATTAAAAACTTTAAAGACAATTTTAAGCCACAGGAAGATAATTTCCAGGCTACGTTTTCCATTACAATGACAGATACTGATAAGACACTGTTACTTCTAGTAGCTGGAAAACAGTTAAAATGTAGCTATGAAGACAATATAGAGGCAGATGTTATAGCAAAGACAACGAAAGAAATGGTGAATCGACTGGTGAATGGAAGAACAACCTTCCAAGGAGCCTTTATGTCAGGTGAATTAACTGCCAAGGGTGATTTTAAAATTCTAAGAAGGTTTGATCAGTTATTTAACTTTTCGGCGTTATCGTAAATAACAAAACTAATTCATGGATGTATCCAATGAAAAGAATTATATTGAACAAGATTGTGTCTGCGCTATAACTGTAAACTTGATGATACGCATTGTCTTGTGAGTAAGACAAAAGGCAGCGCAGAAATGAGGAAAATTATGTTTCGTATATGGGCTAAGATGATAAAAGACAACCATTTACTTCGGGATATTGTAATAGAAGATGATTCTACAGAACGTACCAGAACTAAAAAGATTTTTCATGCTTTGGATGAAGTTTGTCATGAATTTGATTTATCAAAGCCATTGTGGCTTGAAGTCACTATCAAAGATTTTAAAAAACATGATAAAACTAGGTTTTTTCAAGATAATTTCATTGAACAGATCGAATTTGATTACTTAGAAATTCATGTAATAGAAGAAGATTAGCGAATATGCCACGAAATGAAGTTATGAGCAAGTAGCATAAGCGGATTACGAATATCCACTTTAATAAAGGAATTGCATTAAGATACTTTGCGGGGAGTGTTCTTAGGCAAGACAGAAAAGGGAGAAGTATTTTAGGGTAACAATGTAATATATGGGAAAGGAAATGTAGATGATTAAATTTTATCAAAAACCTTTTAAGATGTTCGTTGTGGGGACCATGATACTTTCTTTGACTGCATGTAATGAGACGCAGGATGGTACGAAAGTAGAAGTGAAATCGAACTATGTAGTAAAAGAAGTTCTAACGTCTGGAAAGACGGAGGGAAATGAGAAATTACAAGAGAATAATCAAATAGGCATTGATGAGACAAAGAGTACGGATAATTCTATGAATGGATCAGAGATGGATATTGAACTATTCGAAAGTTCGTTAGATGATTTAGGAAGTGTATTGAAACCAGACAGCAGTGAGGTAGTCGATATGGATACCGTGAAAGCGATTAACAGTATGCCAGCGAAATCAATAGTTAAGGTATACACAGCAAATGCTGCTACATTAGCAGAATGTTTCTATGCTGAGGAAATTAGTCCTTCATTATTTGAGCGCATGGAGAATAAGTCCTTTAGTGAAGGATGTACGATTTCGATAGATACACTAAGTTATGTGAGAGTACTACACTTTGGATTTGATGGTGAAATACACATTGGAGAATTAATAGTAAATAAGTTAATAAAAGAGGATGTTATAGATATATTTAAAGAGCTATTTGATGAAAGATATCCGATTGAGCAAATGGTTTTAATTGATGAGTTTGATGCAGATGATAATGAAAGTATGGCTGCAAATAATACTTCTAGTTTTAATTATCGTATGGTAGAAGGAACAACAACTCTTTCTAAGCATGCCTATGGTTTAGCCATCGATATCAATCCAAAATACAACCCTTACGTTCGCACAATTAATGGGGAAACCATAATTGTTCCTGAGAACGGAGCGGAGTATGAAGATAGAACATTAGAGAATGAATATTATATAATGAAAGATGACGTTTGCCAGAAAGCATTTGCAAAAAGAGGATTTACTTGGGGTGGCGATTGGCAGACCTCTAAAGATTATCAGCATTTTCAGAAGGTATTTCAATAGCATTGCGTAAGCAATGATACATTGCGTAAGCAATGATACATTGCGAAGATACTTTCTCTCATGTTATAATGAGCAATGCATCTACATTGTACATTGCATCGACATCATACATTGTTGATACAATGAGTATTGCAGATGAAATGTACAGTGCGGATAATGGAGCAATAGGAAGGATACGGTGTCGCTATGTCATACATGGCATTATATAGAAAGTTTCGCCCAGACACATTTGAAGATGTTAAGGGGCAAGATCATATTGTTACAACACTGAAAAATCAAATCAAGGCGAAGCGTATCGGGCATGCATACCTGTTTTGCGGTACTCGTGGTACTGGAAAGACAACAGTAGCGAAAATACTAGCAAAAACAGTGAACTGTGAGCATCCTATAGATGGTAATCCATGCAATGAATGTGCAATGTGTAAAGCGATACAATCGCAAAGCTCGATGAACGTTATAGAAATTGATGCTGCATCCAATAATGGCGTGGATAATATCAGGGAGATTGTAGAAGAAGTAAAGTATTCCCCAACGGAAGGAAATTATAAGGTATATATTATAGACGAGGTTCATATGCTTTCTGCGGGAGCATTTAATGCACTGTTAAAAACATTAGAGGAGCCACCGTCCTATGTAATATTTATACTGGCAACTACGGAAGTACACAAGATACCGATTACCATATTATCACGTTGTCAACGCTATGATTTTCGTAGAGTTACCATTGATGAAATAACGAAACGATTGCGGGTAATTACCGAAAAAGAAGGCATTGAAGCAGAGGAGAAGGCATTAAGATATGTTGCTAGAGCAGCAGATGGATCTTTTCGAGATGCGCTTAGCCTTTTAGATCAATGCATTGCCTTTTACTTTGGACAGTCTTTAACTTATGATAATGTATTAGATGCATTGGGAACCGTAGATATTGAGGTTTTTGCAAGGCTCTTACGTTACATTCGAAAAGGAAGTGTAACTGATTGTGTAGCGATTTTAGAAGAATTAATTATTCAAGGAAGAGAGCTTACACAATTTACGATAGACTTTACCTGGTATTTAAGAAATTTACTTTTGGCAAAGACTTCAGAAGATATGGAAGAAATTCTTGAGATGTCAAGTGACCAATTGCAGTTATTAAAACAGGAAGCACAAAGTTGTGATACGGAACTTTTGATACGTTTTATCCGTATTTTTTCAGAGTTATCAAATCAAGTGAAGTATGCAACACAAAAGAGAGTTATGATTGAGGTTGCATTGGTAAAGCTATGTAAACCAGCAATGGAAACAGACTATGCCTCATTAATCCATCGGATACAGGTACTAGAAAACCGTTTAGAGGAAGGTGTTTTTGTAACCTCTAAGGATGAAATAGAAGGTGCAGTACCTGTGGTAGAAAAGGCTAAGAAAGCTTCGGTACCAGTAGAGTTACCCAAAGCTGTGAGTGCTGATTTACAAGAAGTTGCAAGGAATTGGAATTCAATTCTAAGAAGTTTGCCTCCATTGGTACGAACGGTACTGATTAGTGCACGCGTTGTACCTGGAGAAGGAAATACGATAATCCTGGTGTTTGAGAAGGAAGTAGATGAGGGTGTGATTAATCAAGAATCTCATCTTGAAGAAATTAAAACAGCAATCGCAGATACCATTGGAAAAGAAGTCTTAGTTCAAACTAAGGTGATAAAGGATGGAGAAGCTTTAGAAGCTTATCCTGATTTAACAAAAATAATGAAAAAGGTTCCGATTGAATATGTCGATTAACCAAAAAGTTGGAAGGAGAAATGAGTATGGCAAAGCGTGGTGGATTTCCAGGTGGTAATATGCCTGGTAACATGAATAATCTGATGAAGCAGGCACAGAGAATGCAAAAGCAGATGGAAGATAAGACAAAAGAGATGGAAGAAAAACAGTGGGAGGCTACTGCTGGTGGCGGTGCTGTTACTGTAACTGTTTCTGGTAAGAAAGAAGTAGTATCTGTTAAGTTATCAAAAGAAGTTGTAGATCCAGATGACATCGAGATGCTAGAAGACTTAATCGTTGCTGCAACAAATGAAGCTCTTCGTAAGATGGAAGAAGAGTCAGCAAGTGCTATGAACTCTATTGCTGGTGGATTAGGCAATTTTGGAGGATTAGGCGGTTTATTCTAATTACTAAGAATAAATTCGTCACTTATTATAAGACAAAAAGATATCTTTTATCAGTATGAGTTTTTCATGAATGAGAATACTGTTGAAAGATATCTTTTTGTTTTGGTACTTGTAGTATGTATGAAAATAATGGTATGATAAAGGTAGATATAAGATTAATTAAAGGTTAATTAAAGGTTAATTAAAAGGTCAATTAAAAGGTCAATTAAAAGGTTAATTAGAAGATTAATTAGAAGTTAAATAGAAGATCAAATAAAAGATTAAATAAGAATAAATAGTAAAAAATTAGATAGTGTGACTCTAGGCTATATCTGTAGGCTACTGTCATTTTGAGAAAGTTCTTGTCTTAAGTGTTATGGAAGATTTCTCACTTTAAATTTGTTATTCGTTTTATTTTATATAGTTTATCAGTTAGATTTTAGATAGAGAAAATATGTTTTAGAAAATAGGTGGGACCGTGGATTATTATAGTACACAGATTAGTAAGTTGATTGAAGAGCTTGGTAGGTTACCTGGCATTGGTGCGAAATCCGCACAAAGACTTGCATTTCATATTATTAATATGCCAAAGGAACAGGTAGAACATCTTGCAAAAACGATGCTTGATGCAAGAAGCAACGTTAAATATTGTAAAGTGTGCCAGACCTTAACAGACAAAGAGATTTGCCCTATTTGCTCTAGTGAGAAGAGAGATCAAAAGGTCATAATGGTGGTGGAAAATACGAGAGACTTAGCAGCTTATGAAAAGACCGGCAAATTTGATGGGGTCTACCATGTATTACATGGAGCTATTTCTCCTATGCTCGGAATCGGGCCACAGGATATTAAATTAAAGGAATTAATGTTACGTCTTCAAGGGGATGTAGATGAAGTAATAATAGCGACGAACTCGAGTCTTGAGGGTGAGGCCACTGCGATGTATATTAGTAAATTAATTAAGCCTGCTGGCATTAAAGTAAGCCGTATCGCAAGCGGTGTACCAGTAGGCGGTGACCTTGAATACATTGATGAAGTAACATTACTTCGTGCGCTAGACGGAAGAATTCAGTTATAGTTTGAGATCTTTTGTCATGACAAGGGAAAGTTAGCGAAGCATACTTTTTCTTGTATACTGAAAGGATAAAGGGGTGTGCCCCTTGAAACAAAAAGAATAAACAATAGGAGGTTTCCTATGGAACATGAAAATGTACTATCGGGTGGTGTTGAAACTCTTTATACAATGAAAGAAAACTTATCTGAATTAGAGGGCTATAAGGGGAGTAGTAAAGAATGGTCTTTTAAAGAAGAGCAAGCGGAAGAACAGTTAGAGGAACGCCAGAAGGCTATTACAGATGAAGTGGGAGCTGTTTTAAGAAAGAGACGTCAGGAAGTAGAGGCTTCTTTTGAAGAGCAAATGAATGAAACCAAAACACGTCTTAAAAAGGTAAAATCTAAAAAAGAAAAGCAGCTTGGTAAAAAAGTATCCGAAAGAATTGAAGAGGAAACTGCTGACTTAACCAAGGAAGGTGTTCGTCTTAAGCAGGATCTAAAGGCGATATTTCAGAAAAATCATATTTCCAGAGTATTTAACCATAAATGGTTTCATGCGGTGTTTATGCCTTGTTCCCTTAAAGATTTTAGCATTCTATTAATTACTGTACTTATTTTATTTTTAGCAATTCCAGTAGGTATATATCAGTTTTTATTACCAGCTAAGACATTATATCTAGTTCTTGATTACTTTGTAACGATACTTGTTTTTGGGGGTCTCTATATTTTAATTAACAAAAAAATCAAGGAAAACCATACGGAAGCAATTATTGATATGAAGGCAATTCGTCAAAAGATGGCTAAGAATCATAAAAAAATTAGAGCTATGGCAAAAGGTATCAGAAAAGATAAAGATGAAAGCGTCTATGGCTTGGACGAAATAACAGGTGAAATTCGACAATTAGAAGATGAATTGAATCATTTAATGGAAGAAAAGAAGAATGCCTTAGTGGAGTTTGAGTCAACTACTAAAGCTGCAGTTTCAGAGGAAGTCAAATCCCGTTATGAGGAGGAGATGAAAGGTCTTCAAAGTAAGGTTAAAGAAGCACACGAAGAACAACGAAAAGCAGCGGAGAAGGTAAAAGAGTTTTCCTTAGAAATTACCAATCGCTATGAATCTTATCTTGGAAAAGACATGCTTACCAATGTCGCTATCGACCGCCTTATTGAAATCATGAAAGAACAAAACGTCACGAATATAGCAGAGGCATTAAATATCTACCGTGCTGATTTAAATAAACCAATGGAATAGCGATAAAATAGCTCCCTCTCAGTAAATCGTTTACGTAAGCGATTTGCTAAAAGGGAGCTATTTTTTATGGATTAGTTTTTTCCATAACCCGACCTCTCATAAGATACATGCAATGGGAAATGCCTTGGCAGATATAATCAACCAAAGTCATTACGGTACCAAGACGGGTAGTCTGTAAGAGCATTTGGTCAAAGAGCCCAGAAAGATTAACAATTCCAGTAACAAATAAATCACCAACATAAGGTAAATCTTTATCTACTCCAGCACCAGGTTTTAAAGGTCCCTCGCCTAAAGTATAATATCCTACATGTGAGGCTTTCCCTAAAGAGGCATCAATCGCAATGATGAAGGGGTTGTTATTCTCGGAATAAATACGAGAGACCGTTTCTTTTAAATTTTTGGCATGAACCGGCTCTTCTAAGGTTCCATAAACTACATAGTTTTTGGAAGGAAGATGAGATAACTTATAGCCAAGTAATGGCCCAAGACAATCTCCGGTTGCACGGTCCGATCCAATGCATAGAAATACAATAGTTTTATTCTTATAACTGTTTACTTCCAAAAGATTCAACAGAGTATTTCCAAAATCATAAGGAGAATAGCGTTCTTTAGAGTCAAAATAAAAAATTTTTTTGTTTTTCTCTACAAATTGCTTCAAATAGGGAATCCACCTTTCACTAGGGTATTTTTTCTTCATGAACGAATCAAAATCAATGAAGAGCAACTTTTGTTGCTTGTCTCTTTACAGAGTATTTCCGTAAGGTAGATTCATAGACATAGAATCGTAATACTAAAAACTTGGTTTTATGACAAAATAAAGAAAAAAATATTCAGAAAAAGAAGAATCATAAAAAATTAATAAAAACACTGCAAAAAGAGTTGGAAAAAAACAGATAAAAACCCCAAACTAGCTTATGCAAACCGACAAAAACAGCAAGTCCACTGTGATACGATGCTAATATTAGTAATCGTGTATCTTGTTTGATTTAGGAAGAACGAACATAGTTTTATAGTGGAAGGGCGGATTGGTATGAATGACACAAAGTTTGGTTATAAAAGCAATCAGACAGCAGCTACAATGGAAAAGACAGCTTCAAAAATAAAAATACCGAAAAACGTAAGACAGATTGGTAAAATTGGAGACCAGTTAAAAATCTATATGGAGGATTATGTAAAGACTTATACAAGGCAACTTGCAGAGAGTGATTACGCTAGTCGTTGTATGGCAGTCTTAGTGGGGGAATACCGTCACGAAGAAGATAATCGTAATGTCTTCATTTATGGTGCTATCTTGGTAGAGAACTGCTTTGAGGACGGTAAAATAGTTTTAAAAGAAGATTCTTGGGCTATGATCTATGAGAAGATAAAACAGTATTTTTCTGAAGCTGAAATTGTTGGATGGTATTATGGTGGGACAGGATTTGGTACAGACGAAATTACGTCACTTCGGGAATTTCATATTGATAATTTTGCAGGCAGAGATAAGGTTCTGCTTACTTATGATGTTCTAGAAAAAGAAGATAACTTTTACATATACGATGGATATGACTTAAAACAGCAACCAGGATATTATATTTATTATGAAAAAAATTTAGAAATGCAGAATTATATGGTAGATCACAAAAAGGTAAAGCATGAGGAATTAGAGATAAATGATCGTGCCATGAAGGAAATAAGAACAATTCTAAAGGAAAAGAAGCAACCTCTCGATTCTGATAAAGAACAACGCAACATGTTACGTCTTGGATACGCTGCTGGTGGATTAATGACTGTGGTAGCACTAGTAGTTGGAATCACGGTTATGAATAATACAGATAGAATGAAACAGTTAGAACAACAAGTAAGTTCTATTTCTAAAGATATATTTGATAAGGATACCAATAAGAACAAAGATACAAGTAAGGAAGTTGCAGCCATAACACCGATTCATGACCAGGATTTAGTGGACGAGCCTAATGTGGATGTATCAAAGGGCGATAATGTCGATTCGGTTGAGACATCAGGAAATAAAACAACGCCTATGCCAACGAAGGGTACGGATGAAGTAACAATAACACCAACAATAATTCCGACCTTAGAACCAACAAAAAGCCCAACTGTAACACCAACGGCTACTCAGGCACCAGCAGAAACTCCAATACCAACAAAGGGAGCAGATCAAACAACAAGTAATATTGATGTCACGAAGTTAAAAACATATCAGGTTAAGAGTGGGGACACATTAGCAGGCATCTGCATGCGTCTTTATGGGAATTACAATATGCAGAAGACAATCAAGGAATTAAATCAATTGGTTGATGAAAATGTAATCTTTGAAGGGCAAGAATTATTAGTACCATAACTAAAAATTGGCTTGGCTTAGAGTGTGCTTCAGTTACTCTGGGTCAAGCTTTTTTTAAAAAATTAGTGCCATAATATGAAAAATAAGGTATAATCGAATCAAAATGATTGTGTAATAGCGAGTTGTTGACGATAAATGCATAAGAAAGATAGGCAGAGAATAAGATGGAGAGATTAAAAAGAAGCCTTAGGGCTGATGAATTGAATTTAAAAAAGAAAAAAAAGCGTAGACTGATCCTTTCCCTTGGTGTCATAGGAATCTTAATAATTCTAGGGATAGCTATTGTTTTACATAGAAAAACCGCGGTATACACCTCTTATAAGGTAGTCGGATCGACAGAACTAACGAATGCAAAAGAAAGTAGCTACCTAAAATATAAAAATGGAGTTATAAAGTATAATAGAGATGGTGCAGAGGCAATAGGTGCAGATGGAACAGTACTATGGAACGTTTCTTATAGTATGAAGAAGCCAATAATTAATGTAAGGGGTAGTTATGCAGCTATTGCTGATATGGGAAGTTATGACCTCGTTATTGTAAATGGTTCAGGAACAACAAATGCGCTCACTATGAAAGAGCCAATTGCAGCGGTTAAAATAGCGTCTCAAGGTGTAACAGCAGTGTTAACTGGAAATGGGACTACAGATTATATCTATTTTTATGATATGAATAGCGAGAATGGAAAGTCAATATTAGATGTAAAAACCATGGTTACAACGGACGGTTTTCCAACCGATATTGGTATCTCAGAGGATGGTACAAAATTGGTAACCTCCTATTTGGCTGTGGATGATGATAATGATGGTGTAGTTAGTAAAGTTACTTTTTATAACTTTGGTGAATATGGTAAGAATCAAGTTGATAACCTGGTAGGATTTTATTCAGACTATCGAGGAGAGGTAATACCGAAAGTTGAGTTTTTAAATAATGAAATCGTGGCCGCGTTTCGGGATACTGGAATCACGTTATATTCCATAAAAGAAGTTCCGCGCGAAATCATGCGACAAACCTATACAGAGAAAATACATAGTATTTGCTATAATGATATGTATGTAGGGGTGATTCTTGATGGTACAAATAATACACAGGAAAGAAAAGTATTACTTTACGATTTTTCAGGGAAAAAGATATTAGAAAAAGAAGTGAACTTTACCTTCCAAAACGTAACTTTAATAGAGAATCAAATCATTTTCTACAGTAGTACGGAATGTAATATTATGAATATTGATGGCAGTATGAAGTTTTCTTCGCAGTTCCATACGAATGTAACAAGTCTATATCAAACAAGTAGTATGAATGAATATCTTTTAGTTACAGATGTGGGACTAGATAAAATTCAATTAAATAAGTCGGAGGAGTAAAAAATGAATGCGTTGGTGTTAATAGTAGTAGGAATTCTTATACTGTGTGCATTTTTAGGTATGAGGAAGGGGTTTATTAAAACAGTTTTTTCAATATTTTCAATGGTGGTTGCTCTTATTTTCACATTAATATTAAGTCCTTATCTGGGTAAAAGTTTACAGCAAAATGAAAAACTAGTTACGTATTTGTCAGAGAAATCTGCTGAGGTATTAAAGCTTGACGATATCGATGATAAGATTAACCAAACGGTCGAGGATAGTGTCATTGGTAAACTACCTTTACCAGAGTCTTTAAAAAACACGTTACAAAAAAATAATAACTCTGATACTTATGATGCCCTTGGAGTTAAGGATTTTAAAGGCTACGTTAGCCATGCTGTTGCGAGCATTGTAATTAATGCGATATCTTTTGCAATTACTTATGTTGTATTAATTGTTTTACTTCGTATACTAAGTACAGTACTTAATATTATCAGTAAGTTACCGATACTTAACCAAATCAATAAGTTAGTAGGTTTGCTTGCTGGTGGTATTCATGGACTTATCATTGTATGGTTGTTATTTATATTATTAACTATCTTTAGTGGTACAAAGCTCGGACGAGAGTGCTTTACAATGATGAATGAAAGTGTATTCTTAAGTGCACTCTATGATAACAATTTAATCATGAAATTTGTAATGAATTTATCTGGCATACTAGGATGAATAGCCTGAAAAAATAAGTAAATATCAAACTACAACTTGAAATTGCGAGAAAGGTGGAGTATACTTGCTTTGTAAGCACTTACATCTATAAAGCAAACGTAAGAAGCATGACTACTTATTAAGTAGGTGGATATGTGCAGTTGAACTATTTACTTAGTTACTGTCCTAATATATTACAAGTAAAGGAGTATAGAAAATGAACGAAGTATTAAAGCGTTTTGAGCAATTAGGAATTATTCCAGTTGTTAAAATTGATGATGCTAAGGATGCAGCACCTTTAGCAAAAGCTCTTTGTGAGGGAGGTCTTCCAGTAGCAGAGGTAACATTCCGTACTGCAGCTGCAGAAGAAGCTATCCGTAACATGGTAGAGGCTTGCCCTGATATGTTCGTTGGTGCAGGTACTGTACTTACAACTGAGCAGGTTGACCGTGCTATAGCAGCAGGTTGTAAGTTCATCGTTAGCCCTGGTTTAAATCCTAAGATTGTGAAATATTGTATTGAAAAAGGTATTCCAATCACTCCAGGTACATCTAGCCCAACTGATATCGAGCAGGCAATTGAGCTTGGTTTAGAGGCTGTTAAGTTCTTCCCAGCTGAGGCATCTGGCGGTCTTGCAAAGATTAAGGCTATGGCAGCTCCATATGTAAATATGAGATTTATGCCAACAGGTGGTATTAGTGAAAAGAACCTTACTTCTTATCTTGATTTCCCTAAGATTTTAGCTTGTGGCGGAAGCTGGATGGTAAGTGAGGCATTAATTAACGGTGGTAAGTTTGATGAAATCAAGAAACTTACAAGAGAAGCTGTTAATACAATGTTAGGCTTCGAATTAAAGCATGTTGGAATCAATGCAACAAGCGAAGAGGAAGCAGACGGAGTAGCTACTTCATTTGAGAAGTTATTCGGATTTACTAAGAATGTAGGCAGCAGCTCTATATTTGCTGGAAGTGCAATTGAAGTTATGAAGACTCCATATCTTGGAGCTCATGGTCATATTGCTATTCAGACAAATTACATTGAGCGTGCAATCTATCATATGGAGCTTCAGGGCTTTGAATTTGATATGGACACAGCGAAATACAATGGTGGCAAGATGGTAGCAGTTTACTTAAAGGGTGAACTTGGCGGATTTGCTGTACATTTACTTCAGAAAAAATAATTCTTCCATTAGAATGAATTTATATTTTGGCTCTGTGCCAAGTGTTAAGAAGAGGTTACATTGTAACTTCGACTAGATACTAGGTGCAGAGCTATTTTTAAATTATAAGAAGTCGCATTGTTGGGTTATTTACTATTAAATGGAAAGCAATGAGTGATAGTTATAATAAATTTATAGAAAATTTTATAATAAAAGTAAGGACCTACATTCTCCATTAGACATAGATTCCAAGCTGCACGTTTTATGGTATGTAGATAGGATGCAACCGAGCATCCTATAGAAAAATAAATATCAAGATTATTTCCTAAATTTTTATAAAGTTTCTTGTATTCTAGCTGGAAAATAGTTATATTATAATCACGTGGACGAAGGAGGAGAATCTATGAAGAGACTTCAAAAATTATTTGTTGCTATATGTGTAATGTTTGCCATCATGCTTACTCAAGTAGTAACGGTATCAGCGGCGCAAACGATGACGTTTGATGATTTGTATATGACCCTTGAAATTTCCGATGATTTCATTGTGTTAACACCAGATACCCCAAAAAACGATGGGCGTTGGGCTGCGGCTGGTATCATTCAGATTGATTCAAAGTTAAAGGAATTTAATGATATGGGTGTAAAAGTTTTGTTTTACGATAAAAAAAGCAATACATCCGTGACTATGATGGTAAAGGACTCTTCAAAAACCAGAGAAATAGTGAACCTAGTTAGTATGACGGATACCGAGCTTCAAGAGTATTTCGATTCTTTGGTAGGAAAAGACTCAGATACATTCGTATCTACCGTTGAGGAGTATACACACAAGCAAACCCCATACTTTAAATTGCGACTACAATCGAAAGAGGGAGAAAGTCCAGTCAGTGAAGTAGTCTATGGGACCATAATGAATGGGAAAAGTATCGGTTTTGATATCTATAAAGAGGGAAGTTACATACAAGATAAGGAAGAGGAATTAGTTAGATCTCTGGTAGACAATGTTTCATTTACGAAGATATTAGATGCGTCTGAGATTACTAAAGAATCAGAAATAGGTATTAAGGATTTTATTACTCCAATTCTATTCATATTAATTATTGGTGTTATTCTTTTTATATTCAACAAGAAGAATAAGAAAGCTTCTCAGATAAAGAAGAAAATTTCACAGGACATGCAGGAGTATAGACTTAATCGAAGAAAGCTTGAGGAAGCAGGAGAGCTAACAAAGGAAGAAGCACTGTTTACGAACTCAACAGAATATCATGATCAAGCCATAAAGACATACTGTATGTACAATCAATTCTTTAAGAGGATAGGGTTCTGGATCTATGTTATTGTATTGTATTTGATAATACTGGGATACAGCCTTTTCTTCGGTACTTCAATTTGGATGACCATTATTGTTACAATCGCAGGTATAGTAT
>NC_010001.1:3485000-3495000 GCF_000018685.1 Lachnoclostridium phytofermentans ISDg
AACAGAATCTATCGTTGCACGTGCACAAGGAAATTATGCAAGTGTATCTGCTATTGCTACCGATGTAAAAAATAAACTTGGTGGAGAAACAATTGGTGTAATCTTCCCAATCCTTTCAAGAAATCGTTTTGCAATATGTCTTAAAGGTATTGCTATGGGTGCTAAAAAAGTAGTTCTTATGTTAAGCTATCCAAGCGATGAAGTAGGAAATGAGTTAGTGTCATTAGACCAATTAGATGAAGCTGGAGTTAATCCATATAGCGATGTACTTACTTTAGAACGTTATCGTGAATTATTCGGAGAGAATAAGCATCCATTTACCGGAGTTGATTATGTTGACTACTACTCCTCTATTATTAAAGATGCTGGTGCTGATGTTGAAATCGTCTTCTCCAATCAGCCAAAAACTATCTTAGAGTATACAAAAAATGTTCTTACTTGTGATATTCATACCAGAATGAGAACCAAGAGAATTTTAAAAGCCGCTGGCGCAGAAAATGTTATTGGACTAGATGATATCCTAACTTCTCCAATCGATGGCAATGGTTATAATGAAAATTACGGTTTATTAGGTTCTAATAAATCCACAGAAGATCAAATTAAGTTATTCCCAAGAGAATGCTTTGATCTTGTTAAGGATATTCAAACCCAAATCAAAGAGAAGACTAATCAACATGTAGAAGTAATGGTATACGGCGATGGTGCATTCAAGGATCCAGTGGGTAAAATCTGGGAACTTGCTGATCCATGCGTTTCCCCTGCATACACTGAAGGGTTAGAGGGTACTCCAAATGAGGTTAAATTAAAATATCTTGCAGATAATGATTTTAAGAACTTATCTGGTGATGCTTTAACAGAAGCTATTTCTGAACGTATTAAACATAAAGAAGATAATTTAGTAGGTAACATGGCAAGCCAGGGAACTACCCCTCGCCGTTTAACTGACCTCATCGGATCCCTTTGTGACTTAACCTCTGGTTCTGGTGACAAAGGAACTCCTGTTGTATTAATCCAAGGATATTTCGATAATTTTACAAACTAAAACTATAACTATCACGTCTTTAATATCCAAAAGACCAGTAAGTCGCTTTTGCTTAACTTGCTGGTCTTTTCTATTACCTTACGTTTCATTCCCCTGTCATAAATTCTAATAATTACTTATATAATCTTTTAGATTCTATTAAAATTTCAAAAGGTAGTAATATGAGAAGAAGGCTCTATTATCCACGAAAAAGAGTATTATTTCTCATATTAGATTTTTATTATTCTTTCGTTGTAAAAACAACAGATTTTTTATCTATCATCCAATACAATAATGACATAGCAACAAGCAATAAATAATAAAGGAGAGATAAAATATGAGTCAAATGTTTTGTTTTCAATGTCAAGAAACTGCAGGAAATAAAGGTTGTACCCTTAATGGTGTCTGCGGTAAAACTGCTGCCTTAGCAAATATGCAAGATTTACTTATCTATGTATCAAAAGGATTATCTGAGGTAACCACAAAACTTCGTTTAGAAGGTGGAAACATCTCATCAGAAGTTAATCACTACATTACATTAAATCTTTTCACAACTATAACAAACGCTAATTTTGATGATGAAGTTTTCTATCAAAGAGTAAAAGAAACCTTAGCTATGAAAGAAAATTTAATCAATCAGTTAAATAATAAAGAAAATCTATCCGAAGCTGCTCTTTGGACTTTACCAGTAGATAGCACAAAGGATGAAATCGAATCCATGATAGCAAAGTCCAATTCCGATGAAGTCGGAGTATTAGCAACAAAAGAAGAAGACGTTCGTTCTTTACGTGAGTTAATTACTTATGGACTAAAAGGTCTTTCCGCTTATGTAAAGCATGCGAATGCATTAGGCTATGATGAAGAAGCTATCGCTATCTTCATGCAGGAAACTTTAGCTAAATTACTTGATGATACTTTAACAATTGATGAATTAATTGCATTAACAATGGAAACAGGTAAATTTGGTGTAGATGGTATGGCATTACTTGATAAAGCGAATACCACAACTTATGGAAACCCAGAAATCACAAAGGTTAATATCGGTGTTGGAACAAATCCTGGTATCCTTGTATCTGGCCATGATTTATCCGATTTAGAGCAATTATTAATTCAAACAGAAGGAACAGGTATTGATGTTTATACTCACTCCGAAATGCTTCCTGCTCACTACTATCCAAACCTTAAGAAATTTAAGCATTTGAAAGGAAACTACGGAAATGCTTGGTGGAAGCAAAATGAAGAGTTTGAAAAATTCAATGGTCCAATTTTAATGACAACAAACTGTATTGTACCTCCAAGAGCTTCGTATAAAGATAGATTATATACAACTGGTGCTGCTGGCTATGTAGGATGTCAACATATTGATGGGGAATCCGGTAGCAAGAAAGATTTCTCAGTAATTATTAAGCATGCATTACAGTGTGAAGCTCCAGTGGAAATTGAAACTGGTGAAATTATTGGTGGATTCGCTCATGCTCAGGTTCTTGCACTTGCAGATGCAGTAGTAGGCGCTGTTAAGTCTGGTGCTATTAAGAAGTTTGTTGTAATGGCAGGCTGTGACGGACGTGCAAAATCAAGAAATTACTATACTGATTTTGCTAAGGCACTTCCAAATGACACTGTAATCTTAACTGCAGGTTGTGCAAAATATAAATATAACAAATTAGACTTAGGAGATATCGGTGGAATTCCTCGTGTATTAGATGCTGGTCAATGTAATGACTCCTACTCCTTAGCTCTTATCGCATTAAAATTAAAAGAAGTTTTCGAATTAAGCGATATTAATGAATTACCAATCATTTATAACATTGCTTGGTACGAGCAAAAGGCAGTTATCGTTTTACTCTCCCTTCTTTACTTAGGAGTGAAAAACATTCATTTAGGACCAACACTACCTGCTTTCCTTTCCCCAAATGTTGCAAATGTATTAGTAAATAACTTTGGTATTGCAGGAATTCAGACAGTAGAAGAAGACATGGATTTATTCTTTGGAAAAGATTCTTCTGAAAGCACATCTGATGAAATTACAAAGGACACTGTAATTGGCGATATCTTAAAGATTAATCCTGAAAGCGCTTCTACACTTATGGAAGCTGGTATGCATTGCCTTGGCTGCCCTGCATCACAGATGGAGACATTAGAAGAAGCTTGTAGCGTTCATGGTATAGATGTTGAAGAGCTCCTTAATAAATTAAATGCCTAATATAAACGTATTGAGATAACTCCTTAAATCATAAGACATACCTAATTTATACCTCTCTAAACGTAAATTTATCTATATATCTACTAAAAAGCAGGTACAACGTGTATCTCCCCGATTGCCTAGTTGCATACCAGAATTTCACGTTGTACCTGCTTTTATTATACATTTTTCTGATTTATTGCTATATATACTTCTGATTTTATAGCTTTCTCTATTGTATTTTTCTACCGAATTATTCTTCAACTAATCTATCCTATATCTATTAATCTCTTCTATTTTTATCTACTAATCTATTCCTATTTTTATCTACTAATCTATCCTATTTCTATCTACTAATCTATCCTATTTTTATCTACTAATCTATCCTATTTTACCGACTAATCTATTTAGTTAATTATACCGTCAATTCTCTTACCGTATGCTATTAAAACCGATTACCTTTCCCTTCCAAAGATGTATAAAAACCTTGAACAAAAACTATAAGGATAAATACAAAAAAGAGAGGTTGATCTATGGGAAATAATATGGATTTAGAATATGAAATGTTTTGTTACCAGTGTGAGCAAACCGCTGGTGGAAAAGGTTGTACCAAACAAGGGGTATGTGGTAAAACAGCAGAAATTGCAAATCTTCAGGATCTACTTGTATTTCAGATAAAAGGTATCAGCTGCTATGCAAAAGAAATGATTGAACGTGGTGAATACATCGATAAATCGATTGTTATCTTAATTGAAAACATATTATTCACGACATTAACGAATGTTAATTTTGACGCTTCTGTTCATGTTGAATTATTAAAAGAAACCCAAAAAGTAAAAGAATCACTTCGAAATCATGTTGGTGAAATTCATAATAATACCGCTCAAGCCACTTATAACTTACCTGATACCAAAACTGATATGTTAAAAGATGCTCCATTAGCTGGTATTATGTATGATAATGCTCTAGATCCGGATATTCGCTCCTTGAGACAAACTATTGTTTATGGTGTGAAAGGTATCAGTGCATATGGACATCAAGCAAGATCGCTGGGATACTATAGTGATCAAGTGGATAATTTTTATATTCTTGCTCTCGAAGCCGTTACAGACGATAAACTAAGTGTTGAAGAGTTGATTCGATGGACAATGAGAATCGGAGAAATGGCAATCGAGGTAATGAAAAAACTTGATGAAGCAAATACAAATACTTATAAAAATCCAACACCGCATAAAGTTAATGTCAATATAAGAAAAGGTCCATTTATCATTGTTTCTGGTCATGATTTAAAAGACCTTGAAATGCTGTTAATTCAAACAAAGGGCAAGGGAATCAATATCTATACTCATGGAGAAATGATTCCTTCGCATGGCTATCCAAATCTAAAAAAATATCCTCATCTCGTCGGTAATTTTGGCGGTGCGTGGCAAGATCAACAGAAACAATTTGATAATCTTCCCGGATGTATCTTAATGACTACCAATTGTCTTATGAAACCAAGAGAATCCTATAAGGACAGAATTTATAGCACAAATGTTGTAGGTTGGGATGGAGTTAAGCATATAAAAAAAGATGAAGATGGAGAAAAGGACTTTAGTGAAATAATACAACAAGCACTGGAATTAGGTGGATTCCTAGAAGATGAAGAGCCACATGAAATTCTTGTTGGCTTTGGACATCATGCTACACTTAGTTATGCCGAAAAAATAGTAGAAGCAGTAAAAAGCGGAGAACTTCGGCATTTCTTTCTTATCGGCGGATGTGACGGAGCTAGACCGGGTGCTACAGCCTTAGCAGATGCTTTTCAAACAGATGTAAACGGTCTACCTCTTTCATTAATCGTCTCCTGGTATGAGCAAAAAGCCGTTGCAGATTTATTAGCATTGCTTTCACTAGGAATCAAAAGTATTTACCTCGGACCATCCTTGCCAGCATTTCTTAGTCCTAATGTTTTGCAATATCTCGTTGATACCTTTGATATTAGAGCTATTAGTACTGCAGAAGATGATATTAAAACATGTTTGAAACAAAGTATAGCTTAAGCCATACATTTAGTACTGCTTAAATAAATCATAGCTTAACTCATACATTTAGCCCTGCTTAAATAAATCATAGCTTAGCTCATACATTTAACCCTGCTTAAATAAATCATAGCTTAGCTCATACATTTAACCCTGCTTAAATAAATCATAGCTTAGCTCATACATTTAGTCCTGCTTAAATAGAGCATATCTTAAGCAAACATTAAAACTCAGGGTTGATATGAAATTCATTAACTATAAACGCCAATAAACGAACTTTCTACTGTCGGTTCCTCTATTCTGACGTTTATCTATTGTTAATTATTTCATCCAGCCCTAAGTTTTTAATATTCATTTCTCCCATAAAGTTAGGAAATCCATAGGAAATATCTCTATTTACTTTATGCTCAGTTTTTTTATTTCCAGCCTTCCGGCAAGTATTTTATAGATCCCTGAATCATGTCCTCTACCAGTAAATCAATTTCCTCCGCAGTAGCTCTTCCTTTCACTAATGGATCATTGGCGAATGCCTGCTTTACTAACTCTTTATCACATGTAAGTGCAGCCTTTAATACTAGTTCATGGTTTTGTATATGTGGTATGGTTAAATGTAAGATAGAGTCTGGCATCTCCCCTGCAATAATTGGACGTATGGCATCCCTCTCAAAAATAGCATTTGTCTCAACCACCACTGAATCTGGTATATTCGGTATTTGCCTGTTGGTATTTGGAATATTTACATTACTTACAACTCTTTCTAAACCACAGAGCGCTTTTATTAATAAAATTCCTTCTTCTCCAGATGCCTTTAAATCAACTTTCTCTTCTCCACTCACTAAACGATGGCTTTTCTCAAGTCTCTGTTTAAGGTCTTCCTTTCTCCAATCTACTGTAGTTAATCCAAACTTCCAGCTCTTTACGTTTTCCGGATCTTTCAAGTACCAATCGCCAGGTACAAACTCTGCCAAGTGACGATCTCCTGCAGCTGCAATCAATCCATATTTCTGGAATAAATCAAATTTTACACGATGAGAACATGCAAATGTAGTATTTGCCCAGTTTGCATCATTTTCTATAAAACCTTCCTCAAAATGTTCCTTTACATAATCTCTATAGATAGGGAATAAATCTATTCCTTGATAGGATGCATAATCAAACCAAGTAAAGTGATTAATCCCTAAGACATTAACATGAACTTCATTTCTTGGTATATCCTCAATACCAAGCACCTGTTCTGCGATCCCTTTTAAAACTTTCTGAGTTCCAAATACTTCATGACAACAACCAAATGCTTTAATCTCTGGAAATACATGATATAATGTTTTCACACATAAAGTCATTGGATTCGTATAATTAATTACCCATGCTTTAGGAGCATATTTTTTTACTGCTTCTGCTATATCAACAAACATAGGAATGGTGCGAAGTGCACGTATTATGCCACCAGGACCTGCAGTATCTCCAACAGATTGATAAATTCCCAAACGTTCTGGGGTATGTACATCAGATTCCATTTCATCAAAAGTCCCAGGCAATATCGATATCACAATAAAATCTGCACCGGTTAGAGCCTCCTCTAATGTTTCTTTTGTTTCATAGTTCCATTTTCCAATGGCATCTTCTCTTTGTGTGATTGAATTTCCAATAAACATATTTTGTTCTGCTGCGGATTTATCAATATCAAACAGCCTAACAGTACCAGATAATTTTGGCTCTCTTGCTAGGTCAGTCATGAAAGTCCATGCCCATCCTCGGGAACCTCCACCAATATAAGCTATTTGTAAATCTGATACCATATTACTCTGATACTTCATCTGACTAGCTCCCTTCTCTGTAAATACTTTATAGTTCCAACTAAGAAGTCTCCTCCTACTTGTCATTATACTAAATAATGTGGTGTAATTCTTATAAAATTTTGCCTTTTTTTCTCTATTTTTCAAACTATCAGATACAATTTATTAAACTTAATCGAGAAAAGCTTATATATCGAGTAATCCAATTTTATCCTGCCTTATGTTTAAGTAACAGCTACTCCTAAGGTCAATCTAAAAAAAAGGAAGGTATTTTACCTTCCCTAATTATTTTTTTGTTACGCTATATTTAATAAGAACTTCCATTCATCCGTACCAACAGTAATATCTGTTCCAACATTCTTTAGTAAAACCCACTGATCAATGCTTTTAATCGCTTCTTGACATTTTAGTCCGTAAATTCCATCAATTCCATCTTTATTTTTCCCGTACTTTCCAATATCGTAACCCAAATCAATTAATCTTTGCTGTACCAATTCAACAACTTTTCCCTTTGTACCGAATTTAATCAATGGCACCTTACTAAGAACTTCTGGCCCCGGTATTCCATCAACCTTCACCTTAATCTCATTTTGCAAATTCATGCACCAGGAATAAAAACCGCTTTCAATACCCGTAAATTTCGCATCATAGGAATTTACATTAAAAACAAATCGTTTTGATATACTGTATGTCTCTCCTGATTTAAACATCCGATTACAATAAGTTCTCATATCTATGATTCTTGGCCCAAACCCTGACGGATGACCTATTGTTTTACCGTCCCCAATATACATCTCAACGTGTCCAACATGAAGATATCGATCCTTCCATGTTCCCCAATTGGAACTGTTTTGTTTTGCTTTTTCATAGTTAAAGAAAATCAAATCCCCTGGTAATAAATTACTCTCATCTGGTAATTCACTCTTAGCAACATCGACTATGATACCTAATTTATTCTGTGCTTGCGATGAAGAGTATGATCCTATATTGATTCCAGAAATCATCTTATAAGTTGTAAACATAGTCGATGAACAATCGCCATAACCTCTCGGATTTTCATAAACATTCAGTCTTAACTTACTATCTTGCGTATACGTATTTTTATATTCTCTTCTCTTTAATGATTCAACTAACAACTGCCTTTGTTCTGATAATGTCATTATAATCCCCCCTTAGTATTCAATGCCTTAACAGCAGATTCAATCAGAAGGTTTAATTGTTCCTCTGTTATTGATATCCCTTTTTCTTTTAATAGTTTATTCATGTATTCCGTAACAAAAGCTTTCTTTTCTATTCCCTTTGATTCCCCACTGATGATTTGTTCTGCCGCTGTAACAGCTGTCTGAATCCAAGCAAGAATCTGAGAAGCTTTTTCTGTATCTAATTTTACTTTAAGCCATGGAATTACATACCTTGATACTAAACCTAAAAGAATTACAACAATTATTTGTATAGCAGAAAATAATATTTCATTCATACGATCCCTCCATCTCTATGTCAGTCCTTATTACATCTTATTCTTAATTCGACATTATGTGATAGAAGTATTTGTTGTATTTTAGGGAATACTCTATAATATTATCACTTTATAGTAACTGTAATTTTAAAGAGAAGAAAAAATTTAAGACTATGTATCTTTAGAAACAAATGAAATTATGACTACGTATCTTTAGAAATAAATGATATTTATGGCTACATATCGTAGAAATGAATGATATTTATGACTACATATCGGAGAAATAAATGATATTTATGACTACATATCGTAGAAATAAATGATATTTATGACTACATATCGTAGAAATAAATGATATTTATGACTATGTATCTTTAGAAATGAAAGGTATTTATGACTACGTATCTCTAGAAATAAATCAAATTTATGACTACGTATCTCTAGAAATAAATGATATTTATGACTACATATCTCTAGAAATGAATGATATTTAAAATTACATATAAATTAATTCATGCAGCAATAAAAAATATAAGAAATACTTGTCCTATGATATAATACTCGCTTGAGCACGAAAAAAAAGACCATCATACAACGGTCTTTACTTATCATTATAGAATATTATATCATTAATTCTATACTCTCAAAACTTCACATTGAATAAATCTCACACATTACTTTAAACAAACCTTTTAGGTTAAGCCCTCGACCTATTAGTAACAATCAGCTACATGTGTTACCACACTTCCACCTTTGTCCTATCAACCTTATCGTCTTTAAGGGGTCTTACTAGCTTATGCTATGGGATATCTTATCTTGAGGGGGGCTTCACGCTTAGATGCCTTCAGCGTTTATCCCGTCCCGACTTGGCTACTCGGCCATGCTCTTGGTAGAACAACCGATACACCAGAGGTCAGTCCATCCCGGTCCTCTCGTACTAAGGACAGCTCCTCTCAAATATCCTACGCCTACGCCGGATAGGGACCGAACTGTCTCACGACGTTCTGAACCCAGCTCGCGTACCGCTTTAATGGGCGAACAGCCCAACCCTTGGGACCTACTACAGCCCCAGGATGCGATGAGCCGACATCGAGGTGCCAAACCACTCCGTCGATGTGAACTCTTGGGAGTGATAAGCCTGTTATCCCCAGGGTAGCTTTTATCCGTTGAGCGATGGCAATCCCACTTTATACCACCGGATCACTAAGTCCTACTTTCGTACCTGCTCCACCCGTCGGTGTCACAGTCAAGCTCTCTTATGCCTTTGCACTCTACGAATGGTTTCCAACCATTCTGAGAGAACCTTTGAGCGCCTCCGATACCCTTTCGGAGGCGACCGCCCCAGTCAAACTCCCCGCCTGACATTGTCCCCTAGCCGGGTCACGGCTACAGGTTAGAAATCCAGTACTACAAGGGTGGTATCCCAACAGCGACTCCGTAAGAACTGGCGTTCCTACTTCTTAGTCTCCCACCTATCCTGTACATGCAGCACCGAATCCCAGTATCAAGCTGAAGTAAAGCTCCATG